>NZ_VOZT01000063.1:0-17498 GCF_013419625.1 Acinetobacter sp. YH12070
GCCTATTTAAGTGATGTGCTGAAAAGGTTGCCGACACATAAAGTGACTCAGATTGAAGAATTGCTACCACACCGCTGGAAACCTAAATCGAATTAAAAAATAGGCATGGGGTTCAGCGGACGCTTACTCAGGAACAGACCAATCTGTTTTTTATAACAACTTAGTGGCTGCGAGTTGTCCTGTTGGGCCTGCTGCAAATTTAAATGATGTATGGTCTGGGACGAGTTTAATTGCGGGTGAAGATGAAGGTAGCTGTAAAACCTTAACAGAAGATCGTAATGCACTTTTCTGTCCATTTACCACAGCAAATAACGCATTTATTGGTTATTTACGTCCTCGTATTTTATTAGATTACGAAACGATTTTCTCAAGCCCGATATTAAATAAGGGGAAGACCACAGCAGATGGCAATGAGCATCATGTGTATTGTGAGTCTTCTGATCAGCGTGGAAAAAATCGTAATTTGGATGATGTTTGGTGTGACCGTGGGGCAATCGAAATTGTGGTTCCTGTGAGCATGCCTCGATTAGGTAAAGACATACGTACAGGTGAAGTAGCCAAGTTTAATATTTTAGATGCATTAGGTGACAGTGATTTAATTCCAAAAGAAGAATGTTCAAAAGTGATGGGTATGGCAAATCCAACGGGTGAGCCATGGCAAGATGGTTGCCCAATAATTGTACAAAGCACCGAATCTAAAGGTAAATTTACACTGAATTTGAATGGTGATTTTGAATACACGCCAAATGGAAATTGGCATGGCGCAGATATTTTTGAATTGCGTGTGGTGACGTCTTCAACCCGTTTTAATACTTCGGCAAAAAATTATTTAGCTGCAGAAGTGCGTATTTTCCAAGAACCAAACAATGAAATGGAAAGTAAAACCGTTAAAACTTCGGGTGGTGCTCTGGGCTGGGCGGGTATTTTTGCGCTGCTTGGCTTAGTTGGATTTCGTCGCTTTAAAAAATAGTCTGGATAGAATTAAGGACAGCACATGAAAAATTATAAAAAAGGATTGCTGGCGGTCATGGTCCTTGCGGCTATGTCATCTATGGCAGCGACAAGTAACATCATCAAAGTTACGACCTTTGATGATGAAAATGGTGAAAATCTCAATCAATGTTCTTTACGTGAAGCGATTGAAACTGCACGTAAAAACAAATCTTTTGGTGGATGTAATGTCGGTAATCCAAATAATGGGCAGACCGATTATATTCAACTTGAAGCAGGTGAATATCTTCTGACCAAAGGTGAGTTAGTTCCGCTCAATCAGATCGTGATAGAGGGGAAAAGTCGCTTTAACTATGATTCAAAAAATTTACTGACGCAGAAATTTCCTGCCTATGAAGATATTAGAACGACGATTAATGCCCAAGGCAAATCGCGTATTTTTAATACTTCACGCTCAGAAGCCAACTTTATCGTCAATAATGTACGCCTTACTGGCGGGATGGCAGAAGACCGTGGTGGTGCCTTGTATTTAGGGGGAGCATTTACCTTAAATAATGGTGCAATAGAAAACTCTCAAGCCAAAGTTGCTGGCGGTGCGATCTACTCCGTTGCACATAATATGTCGAAAAAAACATTATTGGTGAGCAGTTTAGTTCAGGGCAACGTTGCACCTAAAGGTAGTGTTGTTGCTATGGACTGTATCGGGAACTTGGGGGATACCCAGCCTGAAATTGTGTTCCAGCAAAGCAGTATTATTCAAAATGGTTCATCGACGAGCAATAGTGTGATGGACTTCTGTGGAAATGCCAAAGTTGAACTGACAGCAAATACGATTGCAAAAAACCAAGCAAATCCAAGTACGGGTAGTATTATCCGTGCCATTTCTCAGGGAACGGAACGTTTAAGTGCTTTCTCTAGCTTCGTTTTAACCAGTAATACAATAGTCGAAAATAATGCGGCTAGTACCTATTATTATGACAAGAATGGTACGAAGGCTTGGTATTTCAATGTATTGGCCTACAATACTGGTGGTAAATCTTGTCGTTATCTGAATAATGCTGTACCTGATAATAGTCAAAAATTTGTTGCAAGTAATAATGCATTTGAACTGGCAGCCGCACAGTGTGATTTACCCGAAAGTGTGCTGAATAGTACGGAAAGCTTTCTGCAAAACCATGATGTAAGTAGCTATGCTATGGGGACTTTATTAAGCGCCCTACAAACAAAATCTGCTTATAACTTGTATTTACCTTTGTATTACCCGAAAGCGATCGGCAGTGGTTTTGACTTGATCAATCTTGGCTTAGACGGCTGTAGTGATGCGGATCAACGGGGCATTTTGCGGATCACAGATGGTACTTTACAGTTATCACCTACACAAAGAAACACATGTGATATTGGTTCGGTTGAGTTAATGAATTTAACCGCAGCAGATATGGCAGATATTACCAATGAGTCTTTAACAGCTCTGCAAGATAAGTATCAAAATACAATTGATGCTTTGAAAAAGGATATCGATGATCCAGATTATGCAGAATATAAAGTTGCCAATCAGGATGATTTAACAAAGTACGAAGCGGTATTCAGTGCATTAAAAAATAACCTTAAATATCGTGCGGTTTATTTTGATCCGTTCCCGGCATCATTACCTCAAGAAGAGTCTGTGAATGGTAGTGCTGAAACACGACAAATCGCCTTAAATGCTGACAACTACACTGTAACGACTTCACCAATCGGCATTGGTAGTGAAATTACGGTGTCTAGTACAGGCGAAGCAAGTATTGTAGGTAATCCACCACATGACCTGCACTGTGATTGGGATGCGGGAATAAAACAAATCGTTATATATCGCACTAGTGGAGCAACAACAGCACCTACCGAATACGGTTTTTGTAAATATACGCTAAAACAAAAGACAGGGAGTCAGGCGGAATCCTCTGGTGTGGTCCGTGTGGCATTTAAAAATATGACTCCAGTGGCCAAAGCTGCCCAATATACAATTAGTCCGTCAAATAATTTGTCTGTTACCGTCAATAATTTATTAGAAAATGCTAATGATGATGGTGATGGTCCAGTTGCATCAATGCCAGCGGGTAAATCGGTATGGCATAAAAATGAAGAAGGTCAAATTATCCCAATTCGTTTTACGAAAATTCCAGCAGGTTTAAACTTTGAAGCTGAGTATAGTGGCAGTTGCCCTGCAAGTTATTTAAAGGAAACTTGCTACGGTGGAAAAATTACCTTCTCAGTAAAAAATGGCTTCAGTCAGTTCGACTATCCTGTTGAATATAGCGTTATTGATAGTGATGGTATTGCCTCAAGTAATGCAATCCTGACCCTTAAGAATACAGCGAAAAATACCAACTCTTCTTCTAGCGGCGGTGGCTCAATGGGAGTATTTGGACTGTTGGCACTGATTGGTTTAAGTGTGTATCGTCAGCGTCGGTTGAGCAAGTAAGACAATAAAAAAAAGCCTCGATAAGAGGCTTTTTTTTATGACTTAACTAATGCAATTGATTTGATTTTCACAACACTGTTGTTTTTGATTAGTGAACGACAGCGATAGGTTGTAAGTATTTATTGATATACTCATCGCGAATAGCAGGTCGTTCATCAGGACTAGCTTTTTGCATACGTGTCGCGAGTTCTTTACGTTCTAAAGTGCTCATTTTTTGCCACGTTTCGCGCATACGCTGCTTTTCACTGTCTGGAAGTTGGGTGAACCAATCCATGCGCTGTTGCAAGCTGACACGTTGATCTGCAGGAATCTCTTTGAGTGCCTGGTACTTTTTAATTAAAGCCTGTTGTTCTGCTTCAGATAGCGAATCCCAAGTTTCATTGACTTGGGTATCTGCATCTTTTGAAAATATCCAAAAGCGATCAAAGCCAGCAAAACTGGTTTGCAAAAAACTAAAAGCACAGAATGCAATTGCTAATTTTTTAGCTGCCATGTGGAACTTTGTCCTCACCCAGAACCATCAACATTTCAAGATCTTCCACCATTTGAGGGGAGAGCTTAGGGGTTGAAATCACCTGATTTTGTGGTTTGTCATCCAGTACAGTCGCATTTGGTAAAATGACAAAACCTGCAATTGCTGCTGCAAGTGCAAAGCCAGACATTTTCCAGAAACCATAACGTGAAGTTTCGCGCTGATGAATATCTTCAAGCACGTTATTCATGACAGTTGCTTTGTCTTTATGGTGCTGTGCGAGTCCATCAAGTTTGGAAGTTACTTGCTTTAAGAAATCATCTTGTTTCATTCGGATGATCCTCCCATATGTGGATTCAAATGTGCCAAAGCGGTACGTAAACCTTGAATGGCACGGTGGTAATGTGTTTTAACACTGCCTTCGGAACAATTCATAATTTCTGCAGTTGTATGCGTATCAAAGCCTTCCCAAGCTCGCAACATAAATGCTTGTTGCTGGCGGACTGGAAGTTCTGCGATAGCATCTTGTATTTCCTCTGCAGTGACAGCCTGATCCAGAAAGTCGAAAGGGTTTGGTGTAGATTCATCTACAACATCCTGTATTTCGACATCGTCGTCATCTAGGCTGACTTTTCTAAATAGGGAAAACGGCTGCGAACGACGTGCTTCCTTTCGACGCCAATCTTGCAGCTTATTATTTAAAATGGTGTAAAACAGGGGATTCCATTCCTCTGTGGACTTTTCAGCATAAGCTTTATGTAAGGAAATAAAGGCTTCTTGCACCAAGTCCATGGCAATGCCATGTTGACCGTGCGTTGCACTTTCCATCATTACTAAAGCACGCCCCGTCACTTCATTCATGAAGTTTTTCAGGCGAGACTCAGCCGTGCTTTTTAAAACACTGCTGTCTTGCGTCTCGGACTTTTTGGGTGCTAAATCCATAGAGATGGAAAATCCTGTCATTGGATACCCACCATTATTTCCATATTCATATACAAATAACGATGGAAATAATGGTTAGGTTGACAAAAAGAATTATTATTTTTTCTAGTGTAGTCTATTTTTTTCAGGCTTAAGCGCTAAATACAATAAAATAACGATTTTACTGACGCTGACGTACCATTTCAAAAAAACAGATCGAGCCAGCAATGGCTACGTTTAACGATTCTTGACCACCCGGTTGAGGAATCGCAACGGCTTCTGCATGTTGTAATGCATATTCAGAAACACCTTGACCCTCATTGCCTAAAATCCACACACATTGTTTGCGCAAATTTTTGCTATATAGGTTTTCAGACTGATGTGAGCTTGTTGCATACACTGGAATTTTGAATTTCGTCAAAATATCTTCAAGGGCAATATTTTCAAAGGTATTTAATGAAAAATGTGCGCCCATACCTGCGCGTAATACACGCGGTGACCAGAGCGATGCAGAGCCTTTGGTACAAACAACTTGCTCAATACCTGCAGCGGCAGCAGAACGGAGTAGGGTGCCAACATTACCTGGGTCTTGAATGTTGTCTAAAATTAAGGTGTCTTCACTGAAGTTAAGTGCTTCACTTGAACTTGGTAAATCCACAATCGCTAAACAAGCAATAGATGTTCCAAGTGTACTGATATCTTTGTATAAAGATTCACTTAGAATGAACACCGCACCTTGATATTGTTCCGCAATGCGGTCGAAGTCGGCATGATTAATTGCTTGTTCAGTGGTGAAAATCGATTTGATTGGACGTTTTGAGTCTAACCATGACAACACCAAGTGTGTGCCTTCCAAAACAGTTTGACCTTGTTTTTTACGGTAGGCATTTTGTTCAATTAAGCCACGTAGGTGCTTAATTTTCGGGTTGTCTTTTGATTCGAGATAAATCAGAGCCATGGGGGAGATATCCACGAAAGTCAGCAAAAATACTGACTTTCGTTATAAGAAATTAATTATGGTATGACGTAACTAGGTCAACTTCGTTTTTAGAACCAATAATCACAGGAACACGTTGATGAAGTTCTGTTGGTTGGATGTCTAGAATGCGAACACGGCCTGTTGTAGAAGCACCGCCAGCTTGTTCCATCAACATACTCATTGGGTTTGCTTCATACATTAAACGTAGACGGCCTGCTTTTTTCGGATCTTTGTAGTCGTATGGATACATGAAGATACCGCTACGGCAAAGAATACGATGAATGTCACCCACCATACATGCGACCCAACGCATATTGAAGTCTTTTTCACGCGGGCCAGTTTTACCTGCAAGAAGTTCGTCGATATAACGTTTTACAGGTTCTTCCCAGTGACGTTGGTTTGATGCATTAATTGCATATTCTTTAGTGTCTGCTGCCACCGCAATCGCATCTTTAGTTAATAAGAATTCTTTGCTTTCTGGATCAAAAGTAAAGAAGACTACGCCAGCACCGACAGTTAGAACCATCATTGTTGATGGGCCATACAATACATAACCAGCCGCCGCTTGGTTAACACCCGCTTGCATGAAATCTTCAGCTTGCGTCACGGCATTTTTTGCAGGAAGAATTGAGAAAATTGTGCCAACACACATGTTGATATCGATGTTGCTTGAACCATCTAATGGGTCGAACAAGACAAGATAATCGCCATTTTCTTGAGCTGGTGTGAATTCATCTAATTCTTCAGATGCCAAACCACCGACATGTGGATGAACTTTTAATGCATCGATGAGGTAATCATTTGAAATGACATCAAGTTTCTTTTGTTCTTCACCTTGAACGTTTTCGTGTTGCGCGCTACCCAATACACCAGCCAAAGCACCTTTTTGTAAAAGAAGGTCGATGTCTTTGCATGTATTACCAATTGTTTCAATAACTTGTGCTAATGCAGGAGTAAGATTACCACTTTGTTGTTGTAGAAATTGGGAAAGGGTGAGATTTGACATAACCGGAAAACTCCAAATATTAATTTATCAAAAATGATAAAAATGTGATTGTGCAACATTTTAGATGAGAACGAAGGAAAAGAAAAATTAAACTAGACTATTTGTCGTGATTTTACCCTTGCAAGTCCTGAATAACATGCTATGTTGAATCTAATGTATAAATCGAAAGACAGGGAGCACAACAATGACCACACAAAAATTTGATGCGACTCCGACTGCAACTGAGGGATTGAATTTAGACGATATTTCTGCGGATACCGTAAAAGCTGCTTGGAGCAGTTACGAAGCAAAAGCAGAGTATAAAAAGTTCAATAAACATGATCTCATTGAGTCGATGCAAACAGAAAAAGAAAATGCTGAACATCCAGAAGCAGAAGCGTAATGATTTGGATTGTTAAGGTGATTTTCTAGTTGGTAAAGCTAAGGATCTCGTTTTAAAAGTCGTTCATTTGCATTTTAATTGATTATTTTTTATGTTCTAAAGCCGCTAACTGAATTTATCCTGAGTTAAAGGGCTAAATTGAGTTAAAGCACAGAACGTTGCAACAGAACGATGCAAATGAAACGATATAAATAAAATGATACCGGTTAAATAAAAAAGCACTCATCAATGAGTGCTTTTTTTTAGCTCAGACTTTTTCAAGTCTTATTTAAGCAGCGGAGGAACCGCTTCGTAGTTAATTTCTACACGACGGTTTTCTTTCCATGCATTTTCATCATGACCCGCATTGATTGGCATTTCTTTACCATAGCTGACTGCTTCAAGCTGGTTAGGGCTTACACCTGTTGTAATCAGGAAGCTTTCAACAGCTTTGGCACGACGTTCACCAAGTGCCATGTTGTATTCACGAGTACCACGTTCATCGGTATGACCTGTTAATGCCACACGTGAGTTTGCATTAGCAACTAGGAACTGAGCGTGAGCTTGAAGGGTTTGTAAATCTTCATTGCTAAGCTCTGTACTGTCGTAGTCAAAGTGTACTACGCGCTTCGCTAAAAATGCTTTATTCGCTTCAGTTACACCTTTCGATGAGGCACCTGCAAGGTTTTGTGCATTGAGTGCTGCATCTTCACTTAAACCTGAAGTGTTTACAGTGGTTGAGCCATTTGGGTTTTGTCCTGCTTGTACATCTGCAGCAGGTTTACGGCTGGCACAACCAGTCATTACTAATGCTGTAGCTAAAACAGGTAATGCAATCAGTTTCATCGCGTTCATATTGATCTCCATGACGGTTATTTATGATGTTTCATTAAAAAGTTATTGTTGAAAAAATCATGCAGTGTTTATTTCGGTGCCCAAGCTGGTTCACGAACTTCACCTTGTTCACTTGGTAAGTTCATGCGGAAACGACCATCTAAAGACATGATTGAGAGCAAACCACGGTTTGCTTCACGCGTTGCGTACACCACCATTTGACCATTTGGTGAGAAGCTTGGGGATTCATCTAAACTTGTTGGCGTTAAAATATTCGTTACACCAGAACCAATGTCTTGAACCGCAACTTTATAGTTACTACCGCTAGGACGATGTACCAAAGCTAATTTTTTACCGTCCGCACTTAACGTACCACGTGCATTGAAAGCGCCACGGAAAGTCAAGCGTTTGACACTTTCAGCACTTAAGTTGTAGGTGTAAATTTGTGGAGAGCCACCACGGTCAGAGGTAAAAATAAATGATTTACCGTCAGGTGCATAACGTGCTTCTGTATCAATCGCTGTGTCATTGGTCATGCGTTTTAATTGGCGAGTCTGTAAATCCATTTGATAGATTTCAGGATTGCCATGCATCGATGCGGTAAATAACATTGATTTACCATCAGGTGAGAAGCTTGGTGCACCATTCAGGCCACGGAAACTTGCTACTTTTTCACGGTTACCACTTGCTAAATCTTGGATGTAAATCGCAGGGCGTTTGGTTTCAAATGAAACATAGGCTAGCTTTTTCGCATCAGGCGTCCATGCAGGGGACAAGATTGGATCACGTGAAGTCAAAATGGTACGGGGTTGTTCACCATCCGTATCTGCAATTTGTAGGGTATAGCGCTGATCTGGTGTTGCTGCATTACGCAATACATAGGCAATACGGCCGCTGAAGTCACCTGGAATGCCAGTTAAAGCTTGATAGATTGCATCACTGATCATATGCGCTGCTTGACGATAACGTGAAGCAGGTACAGTGAGTAGTTCATTTAACAGGTATTGTTTTTTTTCAACATCATACAGTTGGTAGTGAATTTCATAAGAGCCATCAGCCGTTGTTTTTGATGTGCCTGTCACGACATAGGGTACGCCCGCAGCTTTCCATGCTTCTGCATTAGGTGAATTTATTGTTGCAGTTGCAGGTAAGTTTTTAGAGGCACTGGTAAATTTACCTGAGCGGTTCAAGTCATTTTCAACCACTGGATAAATATTTGAGTCATTACTAAAAGGCACGATCGCAATTTTAGGTGCTTCTTCAGGAGCTTTAGTGATTTCGAGGTGAAGCTGCGCATGCGTTTGAGTCACTAAAACTGGGCTCAAAGCAGTGAATACGGCTAAGCAAAGAAGATGTTTACGCGTCATTTCCATCATTCGCTAATTACTCTAAAAATGTGAGTTATTGTCTGTATTTGGTTGTGTCACATAATGGCATGATTTTGGGATATTAAAAGCATGAAAATATGACTGAACTGTTATAACACTGTGAAAAATGCAGAGATTTTATCCGAGTTTCGTCAAGTCTAGCTTAAAAATCATGAACACAACATCACATTTTGGAATGAAAATGATAATTCTTTAGTTATAAGATTCTATTTTTGAATCAAGTGTTTAGAAAATTTTAGTAATACTTGATGTTGCTGAGTCCCACATACACGGCGTTATATAGAACGAAGACAAGAATGGATCAATTAGTCGGGGCTAGAGCTTTATAAAAGCTCAAGTATTGAAACACACAGGTACAATCGATTGAGTATTCATTTTAGGAAAGGGGGGAACTGGGGGGATGGATGTAGAAGCTTAAAAATAAACATCATACCAGCGATGAAACTTGATCTTTTGAAGATAAGAAAAATTGGTATGAGGTGATTCATTGCTTAAGCACAAAAAAATCCCCGCAACGAATGCAGGGACTTTAATGTTTAACGTGATGACTTGAAGGTGGACGTAAAACTTTGAGCTTCACGTTTTGCATCTGGGTCACTCGGCATTGGGTATGGTGCAGCAGCTCGAACAGCAGCCTCAATACTGGCTTTCATATCAGGATCACTAGAGTTCACAATCACTGACCGAACTGAACCACTTTCCGTAAGGGTAACGCGAGCAGTCGCCGTTTTACCCGCAGAGTCTGAAGGTGTATCCCACGCACGCTTAATCCTATTTTCAAAATCACGTTTTGCTGTTGAAGCAATTTTCTTCGCTTCAGCTTTTTTCTGTGCAGCTTCTTCAGCTGCTTTTTTTGCAGATGAAGCTTTGGCTTCTTCGGCTGCACGTTCGCGTGCTTCGGCATCGGCTTTAGTCTTTGCATCTGCCTTGGCTTTTGCATCGGCGTCTGCTTTACGTTTTGCAGCTTCCGCATTGGCCTTAGCTTTTGCATCAGCATCTGCTTTACGTTTTGCCGCATCTGCATTGGCCTTGGCTTTCGCATCAGCATCAGCTTTACGTTTTGCAGCTTCTGCATTGGCTTTAGCTTTGGCATCAGCATCTGCTTTACGTTTTGCAGCTTCCGCATTGGCTTTAGCTTTGGCGTCTGCTCTACGTTTTGCAGCTTCTGCATTGGCCTTGGCTTTTGCATCTGCATTGGCTTTTGCCGTTGCTGCAGCTTTGGCTTTGTCAGCTTCTGCTTTTCTTAAAGCATCGGCACGGATTTTTTCAGCCTTGGCTTTGGCATCAGCATCTGCTTTTCGTTTTGCAGCTTCTGCATTGGCTTTCGCCGTAGTATCTGCTTTTGCCTTAGCCGCATCCGCTTTGGCTTCTTGTTGTGCTTTTAGTTTTGCAGCTTCAGCCGCTTTAGCTTGTTCTTGAGCACGCTTTGCATTGTCCGCAGCTTTTTGTTCAGCAAGCTGCTGTGCTTTTGCCGCAGCGAGTGCCTGTTGAGCAGCAATCTGTGGATCTGTCTTAGGTGGTTCTGCTGGCTTAGGTGGTGCCGTCGTTGGAATCTCGGGTGCTGGTTCAACGCTAGGTTCGGCTGTTTGCGTGATTTGTTCAGCTACATTTTCATGTGCGGTTTCATCAAACTCAGTGACTTCACGTGTTACAGGTTTTAAATCTTCCGGTTTTACCAAAACAGTGGTTATTTTTTTAGGGGGCTCAGGTGGTTTACTCATGCCAAGATAAAGTAAGCCAACCACAGCGACGATATGCACACCTAGTGTGAAACCAATCGCAACGGCTTTTTGTTTAAAAGGCGGCTTTTTGAAATCTTTCATAAATTACTTTAATGGCTCAGTCAGTAAACCTACTTGTGTTAAACCTGCATCTTGAAGGGCAGACATGAGTTTCATGACTTCACCATAAGGACGAGATTCACTGCCGTTAATCAGGACACTCATTTGCTTTTTCTGTTCGTTCGCTTCATTTTGTGAAGCAGTTAAAACAGATTTTAGTTCATCGAGTGTGAGTACATCATTTTGATGATTTTTATCTTCGAGTTTGATCGTACCATCTGCCTCAAGTGTAACAATCGCAGGGCGATCTTCCGCTTGCATAGGCGTGCCATTTGCCTGTGGTAAGTCGACTTTGACGCCTGTGGTGATCATAGGTGCAGTGACCATGAAAATCACCAATAAAACCAACATGACATCAATATAAGGTACGACGTTCATGTCACTTTTTAATGGTTTTTTGATGCGCTCAAAGCGTCCAGAACGTTGAATAGCCATTAGTCATTGTCCTGAGTTGAACCTACAGACTGGCGTTGTAATAACGCAACCATTTCTTCGGCAAAAAGCGCACGATCGTTATAAACGGCTTCACCTTTGGCTGTGAAATGGTTAAATGCAAGTACAGCAGGAATCGCTGCAAAAAGACCAATTGCCGTTGCAATCAATGCCTCTGCAATACCAGGAGCAACCGTAGCAAGGGTGACTTGGTCAACATCTGCCAAACCAATAAAGGCGTTCATAATGCCCCAAACGGTACCAAATAAACCAACATAGGGAGCAACTGAGCCAATACTCGCAAGCGCGCCTAAACCATTTTCTAAATGTCCTTGGTCACGGCTTAAACCCACACGAAGAATACGTTCTGTACCTTCAATTGATTGTTCTGCACTGGCATGACGTTTTTTAAGTTTGAAAAACTCGCCTAAACCTTGATAGAAGACATCTTCAAGGCCAACACGTTTCGAGTTGAGTTGAGCATTGTTGTATAAAGTGTTGAGTTCGGCGCCAGACCAAAAGATTTTTTGGAAATGTTCATCATCAGCCTGCGCTTTTTTATAACTCATGTGTAACTTGGCAATCAGATACCAACTGAATAACGAAGCTAAGAGCAGCAGGAGCATTACCAGTTGTACGACAGGACTTGCTTGTAAGATGAGGTCTGAAACTTTGAGTGTTGATTCTAGTTGAGTTGCCATAGTTACTACATGTGCCAAATAATTTTTTTAATCTTGTTCCAATTCTTTCAGAATCAGTTCACGTATTTCATCAGGAAGGCGACGGGGTTTCATCTCTGCACTGATACATGCCAATTCTACCTCACCTGATGCCAGCATAATATCACCACGATAAATATTTTGTTGCAACACAAATGACGTAGCCTTACACGAAACTACACTTGCTGTAACAGTAATCAGGTCATCCATTAATATAGGACGTGAATATTTCACATTAATTTTATGAACGACAAAGTTGTAATCTTTTTGATGCCAATAATGGTCTACACCTGAAGCGCGTAGCCATTCTGTGCGGGTACGTTCCATAAAGCGAATATGATTTGCGTGGTAAACAATGCCACCTGCATCTGTATCTTCAATATATACACGAATGTTGAATTCGAATTTATTCGCCATGAGAGTGTTCCGTCTTTATAAAATCTGAAAAATATTGGTCTGCACTTCAGCAAAGAATTAGAGCATTTAAAAATGGCGATAATTCAATGATTCGTCAAGTGCTTCAATGACGGGCAGTTTAGCACCGTGAGTCATCAGTCCAATGGCACAAGGTTTCAACTCACGTAAATCTTTAACTTTCGTAGTTGTAATTATTGGTTAAAAAAGAGACTGCTTTTAATTTATTTGTTCATCTAATTTAAATTTTGCATCGACAAAATCCTGTAGATGAGCTGCTAAATATCCCGCAATATGAAAGTGAGTTTCTTCCATTTTCTTTTTCTGTTGCTTTGGGAGTAATGCTTTTAAAGATTCATACATATACGTTAAGCAGCAAAAGCCAAGGCCAATAACTAACATGAGTAAAAGTTTATTAGGTTGATCTATCCAGAAAAACACATAAACGAGTATGACTAAAGCAAAGAATGAGAAGCTGAAATACAACGTATTAATTTTTGCTGGCTTAAAGTTTTCCTGGACCAAAGCTTGTACGTCGTCGTGATAGTACGTGCCAATAAAAATGAGGGCAGAAGTATAGTTGAAGCTCAGGTTTTTTATACGATATGTAGAAGGCGATTGCTTAATAGTTAAGATGTTATCTTCATCTACTTCTATAGTTTCTTTGCTAAGAATGTTTTCACATTCGACAGTGATAAAATAATTGTATTCAGTGTGGAATAAATTTTCAAAATCACTCATTTGTTTAGGGCTAAATGAACTGATAGGTTGTTCTCTGGGAATGTGTTCAATGGCACTGTCTAATGGTAGGTTTTGAATGTAATCGCTATTAATTTTGTTAATTATTCTATTCTCAAGATTTATCATTTTAGTCTATTGTTTGTAGTGGATTGAATTTATTTAAAAATTTAAATAAACATGCAGGGAGCATTTAACTCCCTGAAGTCGTTCAGTGAATAATCGTTTACTTATCTTTCGGCTCTGGTGGCGTCATCCCAAACTGTAAATAAGCCATATTGGTGGCAATACGTCCACGTGCAGTACGCATGACATAACCTTGCTGAATGAGGTAGGGTTCGATCACATCTTCAAGTGTCCCTGAGTCTTCTGCCATAGCAGCAGCTAGAGCTTCTACACCTGCAGGACCACCATCAAAACGCTCAAGCAGCATCGATAAATAACGACGGTCTAGCGTGTCTAAACCATCTTTATCGACATTCAGCATGTCCAAAGCACGTTGAGCCATCTCTTGTGTCACTTCACCCGTGCCTTTGACTTGCGCATAATCACGGACTCGGCGTAATAAACGGTTTGCAATACGAGGTGTGCCACGAGCACGGCGTGCAACTTCCTGTGCGCCTTCGGCAGTCATGGGTACATCCATCAAGTTGGCAGATCGAGTCACAATATGCGTTAAGTCTTTGACGGAATAGAACTCTAAGCGTTGTACGATACCAAAACGGTCACGTAAAGGAGAGGTCAGTAGACCTGCACGAGTCGTCGCTGCAACAAGGGTAAAAGGGGGTAAATCCAGTTTGATCGAACGAGCCGCAGGGCCTTCACCAATCATGATATCGAGTTGGTAATCCTCCATCGCTGGATAGAGAATTTCCTCTATGACTGGTGAAAGACGATGGATTTCATCAATAAATAAAACATCACCTTCTTCGAGATTGGTTAGCATCGCAGCCAAATCGCCTGCACGTTCAAGGACGGGGCCTGATGTCGATTTTAAGTTACCACCCATTTCACGCGCAATAATATTGGCCAGTGTGGTTTTACCCAAACCCGGTGGGCCAAAAATTAAGGTGTGATCGAGTGCTTCTTCACGGCCACGCGCAGCACCGATAAAGATTTCCATTTGTTCACGGACGACAGGCTGCCCGATGTAGTCATCAAGGGAAGTTGGGCGAATGGCGCGGTCGAAGTGGTCTTCGGGTTTTTCTGAACCACTGATAAGACGGTCTTGCATAATTATTTAACTAATCTCTATATCGTTGTGGAAGAATCACAGCCTCAAAAAGCGATTGAACTTTAAATGCCATTGTATAGGCGATTCTCACTTTTGACTGGGCAAAAGTGACAAAACCCATTTGTTAAACTGATGCTACGTCCTTGTAGCACAGTTTAACGGCGACATCCTTGTCGCCTGCGTGATTCACATACTGTCTATAACCCTAAAAGGCAAAGGATGCGGTGCTCATTAGAAACTACAAATTATTTATTCATCGACTTAAGTGCTGCACGGATAATGTCGCTGGCTTCAGTAAAGTCACCTTTGGCAGCATTCACTAATTTTTGTGCTTCAATTGGTTTGTAACCTAATGATTGTAAGGCCGCCTCAGCTTCGGCTACGGCAGAGTTGCCCGTAAATTGAATTTGTTCAACAGTTGAATTCGTTGGTGCAGTGCCTGAAGCCATGGCTTTAAAGCGATCACGTAACTCAATCATGAGGCGTTCAGCGGTCTTTTTGCCTACACCCGGAACTTTGACTAAAGTGTTTATATCTTCATGTTCAACCGTGTGAATCAGCATTTCAACACTTAATGTTGATAAAATGCCCAGTGCCATTTTAGGGCCTACGCCGTTAACTTTTAAAAGTGTGCGAAAAATCAGTTTTTCTTGAGCATTGCTAAATCCATACAGCAGTTGTGCATCTTCACGAACAGCCAGATGTGTCCACAGGGTAATTTTTTGACCTTTTTGTAGTTGGCAAAATGTAGAAAGTGGGGTGTCAATCTCATAGCCCACACCATTTACATTGAGTAATACTGTTGGTGCTTCCAATGCCAGCACTTCGCCAATTAAACATCCGATCATGTCATTTATTCACTTTATTTCAGTTTAGTCTGAGCCATTTGCTCAATTTCAATTTGTTGCGAGATTAGCGTGAAGGCCAGCGAATTACTAGCCTTCACATTTTTTCAGGTTTAAAAGAAACCAACTTTATTGCCTTGAAGTTCTTGTGCAAGGTTATAAGCCTGATGGTCTGAAAATTTAGAGATAATATCCAATACTTGCATGATGTTTTCATAATGCAACGGCCCAAAATGTGCCCCCGAACGGTGAAGAATGGACATCAGTCGTTGTTCTTTAAAACTCAAAGTTTTATTTGGCGTAGTTAGAGGAATAAAGGCATCTAAAATATTTTGTAGACTTTGATGCGCAATAATCTCTAAGCCGGCTTTTTGTGGATGTTCAAAAATTTTATCGCGGGCTAATTCTTTTGCTCGGTTAATTCCACGCTCAATATCTTCACTGCAATATTGCAATAAACTGCCTTTAAGTTGACCTGACAAAATTTCATGATGATGGTGGGCGAAGGCTGTCGTGACTTCTTCGACTAGACGTTTCATCACACGACCACGTAATGCAGCTATTTTTTGTTGCCAAGTGGTATCAGTCATCGCCAATTCGGCAGGTATGCCATAGTCACCGACCAGATCAAGGAAAATTGGCTCAACTTCGTTATAGTTCAACATGTTGAGGATAATGCCATCTTCAAGGTCAATTAAGGCATAACAAATGTCATCTGCGGCTTCAAGCAAATAGGTCAACGGATGACGACAGTAGTGATATTCGCCCAGTTGAATTAAACCGAGTTGTTCTGCAATTTGCTGCAAGATTTCTTTTTCTGCTTGATAACAACCAAACTTTGCTCGTTGGCTCGCAGGTTTATTGCCTTGCGATGCAATGGTTTTTGAAAGCCAGGGGTATTTTAAATATGCACCTAAAGTTGCATAGGTTAAACGCATACCCCCATCATTTGGATGATAATCAATTTTAGTCAGTAGGCGTAAACCTTGGGCATTGCCTTCAAACTGTCTCACATCGGCTTCTTCTTCAGGGCTTAAGTCCTGTAAAAAGTTGGTGTGTGATGCATCATCAAACCATTCTCGAATAGCATATTCACCTGCATGGCCAAAAGGTGGATTACCAATATCGTGTGCCAAGCACGCAGCTTGAATAATTGCACCGACATCGGCAGGTGAAATCCACATCGGGAGTTCATCTTTAATTTTTTCAGCCGCGAGCATCCCCAATGAACGTCCAATACAAGACACTTCTAAAGAGTGAGTCAGGCGAGTATGAATGCCATCATGTTGGGTGAGGGGATGGACTTGGGTCTTGCGGTTTAATTGTCGAAAGCTTTGCGAAAAAATAATGCGGTCGTAGTCTTTGTGGAAAGGGCTACGTGCCTGTTCAGAGCTATGTTTATTACTACCAATACGAACTGTAGAAAGCAGTTCAAGCCAACGCATTTGAGTCATTTATCATTATTCAGTTATTTACTAAAAACTATGATGCCAAACTTGTGACTAAAGTAATAGTGGGTCGCGTCATAGCTTGACACTTTATTTAAGGGTATCGGTGGAGGTATAGAGTTATTCGTATTAAGGTAGGGTGTTTTTAAGATAAATATTAGACTTCTTGCGTTAGTCAAAATTTAAACTGCCTAAAGCTACATTTAATAAGGTTTTAGCCAGTTCAAAAATTAGGTAAACGATACTTTCGCAAGAGGTCTATTATTCATTGGCCAGACTATTCGCTGATTCAAACCGATTGGGAATGTCGCCTTGAAAACCTCAAAATTCTAAAGGCTCTAGACTAGCAGATTTGCACTTAGTTTTACCTAATGAGGTCCCACAACTCTGTTGCTAGCTCATTAGGCTCCCTCATCCAACGCCATTCTGTTTCTTTAAGATGATAATCAAAATACTC
>NZ_VOZT01000064.1:0-16544 GCF_013419625.1 Acinetobacter sp. YH12070
AATGGGAGTGCATGAGCTGTGGTACAGCTCATGATCGAGATATAAACTCAGCTCTAAACATTCTTGCGCTTGGGCATAAGCGTCTAGCTGTAGGAATCACCCTCTTTTAAGGGGGGGAGGATGTCAACTGCCCATGCTTGTTGTTTGGGTTGGTCATAAATCCCGGTTAATGGTGGATGTGCGCCTGCAAAAATAGGCAGATCCCATTCTTTTAAATCGACAATTTCAGTTTCTACGGTACTGTAGTCATAGCTTTCGATTTCTGAAAGTAGCCAGTTTGCAATCTTAATTGCCGTACGGCCTTCGCGGACACTGCCGACAATAATATGAAGTTTCATCGTATTTCCCGTCTTGTTTTAAAGTCTTGCATTAAATTAATATGAATTCGATCTGTTGCATATACAGAAAATGTATCGAGTCGATTGATAGTTATAAAAATAGTGATAAAAAAAAGCTCCCGAAGGAGCTTTCATTTGCTGAAACTTAGATCAGTTTCACGCCTTGTTGACCGGCAGGGGTCACTTTGAAAATTTCAACTTCAAAGGTGATATTTTTACCGGCTAGAGGGTGGTTGAAATCCACTTCGGTAATGTCTTCACCTACAGTTTTGATCACCCCATACAGACTTTGTTTGGCTTTATCTTCAAACTCAATCATATGGCCTTCAACAGGACGTTGCTCAAATTTGACAGTATCAAATTTTTGTACGTTTTCCGGGTTCCATGGACCAAAAGCATCTTCAGGAGGAAGGCTCACAGTACGGCGGTCACCTGCACGTAAACCGAATAAAGCTTTCTCAAAACCCGGTAATAAGCTGCCATCACCCATGACAAGGCTGACAGGTTCAGCACGGCTACGGGTATTGTCAATTTCTACGCCATTTTCAATAGCAACAGAAAAGTGAAGGTCTACTTTAGAACCTTCTTCAATACGAGTTTCCTCGTTAGGATTGATAAAATCAGTCATTTTGCGCTTCCGCACGTTGAATTCGGTGTTTTTCTAAGAAAAACGTATCGATAAGAAGCAGAATCGTGCCTAATGTAATGGCACTGTCTGCAATATTAAATGCAGGAAAGTGGCTGTTGTTGTAATACACGTGAATGAAATCCACCACATAGCCTAAAGATACGCGGTCAATTAAGTTGCCGATTGCGCCGCCTAAAATCAGGGCAATGGCAATTGGAAGGACTTTCACGTTTTTTGGCATACGCATGAGCCAAAATACAAAAATGACAGACACAAGTCCTGCGAGTGAAGTAAAGAAATAACGTTGCCATCCACCGGCATCGGACAAGAAACTAAAGGCAGCGCCATAGTTATGTAGTAATGTCCAATTTAAAAAGGGCATGACAGGTACAGGATCTGCGTAGTTCAGATGTGTACTTGCAATCCATTTGGTCCATTGATCCAAAATAATGGCAACAATGGATAAGCCCACCCACACTAAATTGTGTGGGTAGAATTGAAAGAAGCCCTTTTTTTCTTGTGGATTAGGCATATTTTCTCTCTTCGCCTTGACCTGTAGGAAGGTTAATAATACAACGAGAACAAAGACCTGGATGTTCGTGATGTGTATTCACATCTGGCAGTACATGCCAGCAGCGTGCACATTTTTCACCATCAGCAGCAGAGACTTTGACATTTAAACCGTCAAGGTCAGAGGCTTCACCTTGCGCTGCATCAAACGCATTGACAATCACTTGAGAAGTGATGAGGACAAAACGCAGTTCTTCACCGAATTTGTCTAAAACAGCTTTCAGCTCAGCATTGGCCCAAAGTTCAACTTTGGCAGACAAGTTTGAACCCACAGTTTTTGCAGTACGTGCAGCTTCAATAAACTTGTTCACCGCAGATTTAACGGTGATCAAGGTTTGCCATTCAGCTTCAGTCACCAGATTCGCTGTAGAAGCTACAGGAATGTCATACCACTCCGCAGTAAATACATATTTCTCAGATTGCTCTGGAATCAACGGCCAAGCTTCTTGTGCGGTGAAACTCAAGATTGGAGACATCCAGCGGACAAAGGCTTGAACCAAGTGATACAACGCAGTTTGTGCAGAATGACGCGCTGCAGAGTCTGCTTTGGTGGTGTATTGACGGTCTTTGATGATGTCGAGGTAGAAACCACCCAAGTCATTAATACAGAAGTTGGTCAATGCGCTGGTCACGATATGGAAGTTCATATCTTCATAGGCTTGCTGAATGGTTTTTTGCACTTCCGCAGCACGTTGCAAGATGTATTGATCCAGTGCGATCAATTGATCGACAGGCAAAGCATCAGTCGATGGTTTGAAGCCATTCAAGTTCGCCAACAAGAAACGCAACGTATTACGGATACGGCGGTAACCATCTGATGCACGGCTGAAGATTTCTTTACCTGCAGTCATTTCATAACGGTAGTCTGCAGACGCAATCCAGAAACGTAGGCCATCTGCACCCATGTCTTTAATGATGTCTTGCGGAGTGATCACGTTACCGATCGACTTCGACATTTTGCGGCCTTTTTCGTCCACAACGAAGCCGTGAGTCAATAAGCCTTTGTAAGGTGCGCGGTTATTAATCGCCATAGATGTTAACAATGAAGATTGGAACCAGCCACGATGTTGGTCAGAACCTTCAAGGTACAAGTCAGCAGGGTCTTGCAATTCTTCACGTTCACGAAGTACTGCAAAGTGTGTTGTTCCAGAGTCAAACCAAACGTCTAGAGTGTCACGAACTGCATTGTACTGCTCTGCATCTGCACCGATAAACTCAGACGCATCACGGTTATACCAACCGTCAATACCTTCTTGTTCAATCAGCTTCGCGACTTCTTCGATTAGCTCAGGGGTACGCGGGTGAAGTTCGTTGGTATCTTTATGCACGAAGAATGGAATTGGCACGCCCCATGTACGTTGACGTGAGATACACCAATCTGGACGACCTTCAATCATCGATTGGATACGGTTTTTACCCCAATCCGGTACGAAGCTGATGTCATTTTCAATCGCGTTCAATGCACCTTGGCGTAAACCTTTTGCATCCATGCTGATGAACCATTGCGGTGTTGCACGGAAGATAATCGGTGTTTTATGGCGCCAGCAATGTGGGTAGCTATGTTTGATCACCACATGTGCCCAAAGTTTGCCTGCTTCGGTTAAAGCAGCAATGATTTTTGGATTGGCTTTGTAGATGTGTTCGCCTGCAAAAATTGGCGCAGTCGGTAAATATACACCGTTGCCGCCAACTGGATTGTCGACTTTCAGGTTGTACTGTAAGCCAACTTTATAGTCGTCCACACCATGGCCTGGCGCGGTATGCACAGCACCTGTACCACTGCCGTCTGTGACATGCTCACCCAAAATCACTGGCACTTGGCGTTCAGCAATTAACGGATGTTGTAGTACTAGATTTTCAAGTTTTGCACCAGCAAATTCAGCAATCACTTCTACTGCGTTAAAACCATAACGCTGAGTTGCAGATTCAACCAATGATTTTGCAAGGATGAAGTTTTGCGCTGCTTTGTCTTCGCCAGTTGCTTTCACCAATTGGTATTCAAGTTCAGCGTGTAGAGCAACCGCTTGGTTGGCAGGCATAGTCCAAGGTGTGGTTGTCCAGATTACGATATCTGTAGAATCGCTAACTGTAACACCTAGGCGTGCAGATAAATCAGCTAAATCAACAACGCTAAAACCAACGTCAATCGCATCTGATTTTTTGTCTTCGTATTCCACTTCAGCTTCAGCTAAGGCAGAACCACAGTCCAAACACCAGTTTACAGGTTTAAGACCCGGCTCAATATGGCCTGCTTTGGCAATTTCACCGAGCGAACGAACGATGTCGGCTTCTTGTTTGAAGTTCATGGTGAGGTAAGGGTTGTCCCAATCACCAAACACACCCATACGCACGAAGTCTTTTTTCTGTAATTCAACTTGGGTGTAGGCATATTCACGGCAGGCTTTACGGAAAGTTGAGGCATCTACTTTCACGCCGACTTTACCGACTTTTTCTTCAACTTTCAGTTCGATTGGAAGACCGTGACAGTCCCAACCTGGTACATACGGTGCGTCAAAACCGTCCATTACACGGCTTTTGATGATGATGTCTTTCAGGACTTTATTCACCGCATGGCCTAAGTGAATTTGGCCATTTGCGTATGGAGGGCCGTCATGAAGCACATATTTTTTCTTGCCAATACGCGATGCACGAATCTGCTGATAAATGTTGTCGGCATACCACTCTTCTAACCATTTCGCTTCACGTACTGCGAGATTTGCTTTCATCGCAAATTCAGTACCTGGGAGGTTTAGCGTGGCTTTATAATCCACTGCATTTTCAGGAGTTTGCTTATCGCTCATGCAAGTTGTCTTCCAAATTTATCAGCCCGTTGACTGACGCGTTTTACAATAAATAATCGGGGTTTAAAAGGGGAAATGAGGGTGCTGACCTCGAAACTCAAGGAGTTTTTCGACGTCGTCATCAATTCCGGCTTTCAATGCTTCAAGCGAAGGGTAGTCCTTTTCGCCATGTAAAAAGTTCAAGAACGTCACCCGCATTAACAGGCCATACAGATTAGCAGAAACATCAGGAAAATGTACTTCTAATCGCCATTCAGGATGTTCCTGTTTAATCGCGGGACGCGTACCAACATGCCCTGCACCAAACAGGGCAGAGGGTGCATAACCTGCAACCCCTAATTTGTCAGCATTTTCGTTTTTTACTTTATCTGTTAAAGATTCGGTTTCACAAATGACATCGACTGCATAAATGCCATTTAAACAAGGTTTATGACGGTTTAAACGCACATTAATGGTAGGAAAATTAATGGTGCGACCGATTTGATCGCCATACTGCACACGACCGGTGATGCTATAAGGACGACCTAAAAGTTTTGCGGCATGGGCAAGGTCGCCTGCTTGTAATGTCTGACGAACCAGTGTCGAACTGACACGTTCGCCATCGACTTCGACATTTTGCAGGGCTGTGACTTGGAAGCCGTATTGGCGTAAAAATTCGCTATTGCCTTGGCGGTTTTTGCCAAAGTGATGATCTTCGCCCAAAACTAAACTTTGTGTATTGAGTTTATTTTTTAAAATATCGGCAAATTCTTCGGCGCTGAGATTACGAAAGGCATTGTCAAATTTCGCCACCACAATATAGTCGACGCCTAGTTCAGTTAAATATTCGACTTTTTCACGTAGTGAACTGATTCGAGGCGGTGCATCATAAGCTTTAAAGAATTCAAGCGGTTGTGGCTCAAAAATCATCACAGCTGTTTTTAAGTTTTGTTGCTGTGCTATGTCTTTGAGCTGGCTGACCATCGCTTGATGACCCAAATGTACGCCATCAAAATTGCCAATGGTCACGGCAGTTTTGGGGAGTTCTAAGTGGGGCGCTAAAGCATTCAGACGGAGCAGCTTCATGGGCGAATCAATTGTTGAAAATGTTTGAGGGCTATATATTGCCATAATCTTCTGCGTTCGTCTTGTTGTTGTGTTTTTACTCAAGTTTTTTTATGCAGAGATGAATTTATTATCAGTAAAATAAATTATAAAAATAAATATTAATCAATTTTTCTTATTAATTAGTGTGCTTAAACTATAGACATTCCATTTTGATGAGCATCATGCGATGAAAATGCCATTTTATCAACTCCAGCATAAACAAGACTTGATTCGTCATTTCACCCCAAACTGGTTTACGGTGGTGATGGGTACAGGTGTGGTGGCCCTCATTTTACCATCTATACCGTTGGCGCCGCAGTGGATGTGGTCCATCGGAGCAGGGTTGTGGCAGATCAGCATCGTGTTGTTCATATTGTTTAGTGGGATGTATCTCAGCCGATGGATCTTGTATCCACAAGAAGCCAAGCAGATTTTCCAGCATCCGGTGATGAGTTTATTTCTTGGGGCAATCCCCATGGCACTGGCAACCCTGATCAATGGCGCATTGAAATTTGGCACCACGCTGTACACTGAGTTTTTGGGCGTAAGCATCATCACATGGGCTGAATATTTATGGTATGTCGATGTGTTGATGGCAATTGCGATTGCATGGTGTGTTCCCTTTCTGATGTTTAGTCGTCAGCAACATGCGCTGCAAGGCATGACCGCAGTATGGTTATTGCCGATAGTGGCTTGCGAGGTGGCTGCCAGTTCAGGTGGTTTATTGTTGGCGCATTTACCTGCACAGGCCCATGCTGTCCATATTTTGCTGGGGAGTTATCTGCTTTGGGGAATCTCAGTATTTCCAGCCTTTGCCATCTTAAGCATCTTGTTGCTGCGTCTAGCTTTACATCAATTGCCAAGCAAGGAGATGGCAATCAGCAGTTGGTTGGCCTTAGGACCGATTGGGACAGGGGCGTTAGCGCTGTTACTTTTGGGAGAGCAAGCCCCTCGTATTTTGACAGCAGTAAATTTGGTTGATTTAGGACAGGTGTTACTTCAAGGCGGTGTGTTTGCAGCCCTTGTTCTGCTCGGATTTGGTGTATGGTGGTTTGGAATCGCTATACTCATCACGCTAAAACATTTACGAGATTTACCCTTTAATCTCGGGTGGTGGGCGATGACGTTTCCATTCGGCGTTTTTAGTTTGGCGGTCATCAATTTGGCGGAACAAACGCAATTACACGCTATCCAACAGTGTGGCACTTTTTTTGCGGTTTTGCTCTGTACGCTTTGGTTATTGGTGATGCTGAAAACCATACAAGGGTTTTATCGTGGCAGCTTATTTTTTTCTCCGTGTTTAAAAGCGTATTGTGATGCTCAGCGCGCATCTTAATTGATGTTGGGTGAATGTAAATCCGTTGAAGAAAACTATTGCGCGTTGGCTTTGACGGATTTCAACAAACAAATATAGAGCTTCTGCAAGCGTGTGATGCAGTTACGTTATTTTGCTATCCAAGCAAAACATTCATGTATAAAATTTGCGCGTATTTTCGAGAGATCAACTGGCTTCGAGATATAAACTTGCTTGTACTAGGTGTTAGAGCAAGGCTTATGGATTAAAACAAAAAGATAAAAATAAGGATCGAATTATGTGTAATCAAACCCGTTTTTGGGATGATGCCAAAGGATTATTAGAAGAGTGGTACGTCGCTTGTACCTCTAAAGAACTCAAAAAAGATCAGCCTTTTTCAGCCACCCTGTATGGTAAAAAAATTGTTCTGTTCCGACAAAAAGATGGAACAGCTGCTGCATTGCTCGATCAATGTGTACATCGTGGCGTGCCTTTGTCTCAGGGTAAAATGACTGATGGCTGCGTGACATGTCCATATCATGGTTGGTCGTATCAGGGCGATGGGCATGTGGCGCATATTCCTAGTGTCAATGGACAATTTTTTCCAGAAAAACCGCATCCCTTTAAACAGCGTAGTTTTGATGTGTGTGAGCAAGATGGGGTGGTATGGATTTATCTCGGTGAAAAGCCAAAACAAGAACGCCCAGAAATATTTAAATTACCATTTTATGATCAAGCCGGTTGGGTCAGCTATTACATGGTCGGCAGTTATGATGGCGAGATGGGCGCTGTTGCACAGAATATTATGGATGTGACTCATACCATATTTGTGCATGAAGGCTGGTTTCGTTCAGAGTCCGGAAAAGCCGTGGATGCCACCATAGATGTCGGGCCGCGCAAAGTAGTCGTTGACTATCATGACCATGATGCAGATGTTGGCATGATGCCATGGCTGACCAATCCGCATGGTGCTGAACAGGTTCACCGCGACAGTTTTATCGCACCGAATATTACCTTGGTGGAGTACCATTGGGGAGAGCCGTCGGGCATGGTGTTTAATAGTCTGATTAGCCCTGTGGGGCCATTTGAGTCAAGGGTTTATACCTGTGTTAGCTATAAATTTCCCATTCCAAAATTGTTGTCTAAGGCATTGATGCCGGCTGTGAATGCCTATACTTGGGTGGTCAACAAACAAGACATTAAAATTTTGTCAGCGCGAAGAGCTGGCATCGAGCATATGCCGATGACCCATTCGCATAGTGTGAGAGGGGATATGGCACATATTGCCTTAGAGAAGATTTTAGATGCCTTACGTCATGACCAACAATTGGCACCGTCATTTATTGGCAAACGTCCGATGCAATTTCAAATTTGATAGCATTGAAATCTGCGTGAGGAATTTATTTTTCTGAGCAATGTGATTTTTGAAGATGATTTTTTCTGCGCACGTGCAAATGTATGCTATATGAAGGCATCAATTTGAGGAGACCGCTATGCGTCAGCAAATCGCTTTAATTATGGCACTGCCGAGTGAATCTAAAGGCTTATTTGAAGCTGCAGGCATTGAAGTGCATTACAGTGGTATTGGTAAAGTCAATGCCGCATTTAAAGCCTTTGATGTGATTCAAAAAACCGGATGTCATACTTTGCTGAATTTGGGCACTGCGGGAAGTTCACATTTTGATGCACATGCTTTGGTTGAAGTAGCTCAATTTGTACAACGGGATATGGATGTATCGCCTTTGGGTTTTGATGTGGGGGTGACGCCGATGGATACCGATCATCCTGCTGAAATTCAGCCAGAGAGCATGTTTAGCCATTTGCCTAAAGGAATTTGTGGTACAGGCGACAGCTTTGAAACTGGGCTGCCGAAAGTACCGTGTAATCTTGTCGATATGGAAGGCTACGCAATCGCTAAAGTATGTAAAAAACTGGGTGTTCGCTTTGTATCGGTAAAATATATTACCGATGGTGCGAATGACACAGCGCATCTGGATTGGGAAGAAAATTTATTATTCGGCGCAAAGAAATTATTGAAATTATATCAAACAGTCAAATAAGGCATTTAGCTAATTTCGGTCGGCGACCATAGAATGCTATGGTCGTATGCCAATTCGACCCAATTCAATTTACTTTTCTGGGCGTGGAATTACACCGTAAAGCATCATATGAACGGTATGTTGAATAATCCGTTGTTGCATACTGCGATTACGTAAGGTTTTTCCAGTGACCATTTCCATTTGGGTTGCAAAGTCAGCATAGTTTTGCGTAATTGCCCAAATGTTCAGAATTAAAAGTTCTGGATCAATATCTTTTGAAATTTTACCTTGCTCTTGCCAGTTGCTAATGACTTTGGCTTTGCGTTTCACTAATTTTTTTAGTGGGCCTTTTAAAATTTCAAGAATGTGTGGTGCGCCCTGAATGACTTCAAGTGCGAACAAACGTGAGGCTTTCGGTTGCGTACGAGATACTTCAATTTTCTGCAATAGATAATTGGTGATTGCTTCTTCGGGCTCAAGGTCTGCTTCCAACATTTGTAGCGGAGCAAGCCACTTTTGTAGAACCGTTGTCAGAACTTCAACATAAAGCGCTTCTTTATTTTCATAGTAATAGAAAATATTCGATTTATGCATTTCTGCAATCTGTGCGATCTCATCCAAGCTGGCGCCATTGAAGCCATACAGGGAAAAGACATCCAGTGCTGCATTAAGCAACTGGTGGCGTTTCTGGGTACTCTTTTTTTGTTCCATTAGCTCTTTTAAGAAAATGAAAAGGGAATATTGAATTGTACGGCAAATCAACAGATTTGTGCACAATCATCGTTTCTAATTTTATGAATTTTGGCAGTTTATTCTATTCAACGGTCAAATAAATACGACGAATGCCATAATATTTCAAATAATCATTTTAGGGTGAAATTTAAATAAATCATTATTTTTAGTCATGGATTTATATGATTTGTCGTAATTTTTGTGATGTATTTGTCAACAGGCGATAAATCTACCCTCAATGCTAAACGTGGTTTTGTTGCGATATTGTTCTTGAATAGGACAGGAAGTCACACGGTTTAAGTGATGATTTCCTGCACAAGTACAGCTTAAGTGGCCAAGACCGCTTGTAAGACTTGTTGTTCAAGTTCAGTAAATTCAATGCCTTTTTTTCGTGGACGGGTCAAATCGACACTAAATTCTTTGGCAATATGGCCTTTATCAAGCAAGATTATACGGTCTGCCAACTGTACGGCTTCACTCACATCATGCGTGACCAAAATCGCGGTAAACCCTTGTTCAGTCCAGAGTTTTTCAATCAAATTCTGCATATCTAAACGTGTTAAGGCATCGAGCGCACCCAGTGGTTCATCTAGCAGCAAAATGCGTGGTTTATGTGACAAAGCACGTGCCAGTGCAGTACGTTGACGTTGCCCCCCTGATAGCTGTGTTGGCCAAAGCCCCGCTTTGTCTTTTAAACCAACTTTCTCGAGGAGTGCTGTGGCATTGGCATGTTGGTCTTTGCTTAAACCAAGTTGTACATTTTTCTCAATGCTACGCCAAGGCAGAAGGCGAGGGTCTTGGAACATCACACGAATATCATCACTGGTGATGCCTTCACGAATATGACGTGCAGACTTAAATTTAATTTCGCCATAACTGGGCTTTTCTAAGTCGGCGATGAGGCGAAGCAGGGTACTTTTACCACAGCCACTACGACCGACAATTGCCAAGAATTCACCGGGTTGAATATGCAGGTCAAGGTCCTCAAGGACTTTAACATCGCCATAAAATTTGTGTAGTTGTTCAATCAGGATCTCTGCGCCCAACACCGCATGGGGGGTGATATCCTCGACTGAAGAACGCTGAGGTTGGGTTGAGTCGTCTGCATGACGGCTTATGCTTAAATCGGTCATCACATGCTCCTTATTTTTGGTAACCCGAGTGCCAACGGAGTAAATATTTTTCTAAGGCAACAGCCAGTACATCGGCTAATTTACCGAGTAGGGCATACAATAAAATCCCGACCAAGACGATATCGGTTTGTAGAAATTCGCGTGCATTCATGGTCATATAACCGATGCCGGCTTGTGCAGAAATGGTTTCTGCCACAATCAACAAAACCCAAACGAGCCCGAGTGAAAAACGCAGACCAACCAAAATAGACGGCATCGCCCCCGGTAGAATGATTTCTTTATACAGTTGCCAGCCACTCAAACCGTAGCTTTTGCCCATTTCAATCAGTTGAGGGTCTACAGAACGAATACCATGATAGGTATTGATATAAATGGGAAAGAATACGCCAATAGCGACTAAAAAAAGTTTGGCCGATTCATCGATCCCAAACCATAAAATCACCAAGGGAATCAGGGCAAGAGCAGGAATGTTACGGATCATTTGCAGCGTGGTATCGAGTAGCGTCGATGCTGTTTTGGATGAACCATTCAGCAGACCTAAAAAAAGACCTAAACCACCGCCGACTAGAAGTCCAACCAAAGCACGACCTGCACTGATTTGAACATGCTTCCACAGTTCACCACTGATCAGTAAGTTCCAAAAGGCCACCACCACCGCACTTGGCGCAGGCAAAATACGACTTTCTAACAGCCCTGTAACAGAGGCAATTTGCCAAACAATAATTAATGCAATAGGAAACAACCAAGGCAGCAAACGCTGCCCGAGTTGTGTTCCACGTGAAACCTTCGGTGCTTTGAAGGTTTCAACAGAAACAGTTTTGGACATTAGGCCGGCTCCTGAATCTTTTCAGCTTTTTTATTTTCATCTGGTGTGTAATTGTTCGCGACAATCTCACCAAATGGGCCGGTTAAGTTAGGTTGAACCAATTTCTGACGTGTTTCCAATGGCAGTAATGGGAACACTAATTCTGCAAAACGGATAGACTCTTCAAGGTGTGGGTAACCAGAGAAAATAAAGGTGCTAATCCCGAGATCGGCATATTCTTGGATACGTGCGGCGACAGTTTCAGGATCACCAACGAGTGCCGTACCTGCACCACCACGAACCAGACCAACACCGGACCATAAGTTTGGCGATACTTCTAATTTGCTACGGTCGCCATTGTGCAGTTCAGCCATACGGCGTTGACCAACAGAGTCCATGGTTTTGAACTTGGCTTGCGCGGCTGCAATGGTGGCATCGTCGACATATTGGATCAGCTCTTCTGCTGCTTTCCATGCCTCTTCATTGGTTTCGCGCACAATGACATGTAAACGAATGCCATAATTCAGTTCACGTCCTTTGGCTTTGGCTTTTTCACGCACCACTGCAATTTTTTCTTTTACCGCAGCAGGTGGCTCACCCCAAGTCAAATAGGTGTCAACTTGATCTGTTGCCAGTTCAACAGCAGCCTCTGAAGAACCGCCAAACCATAATGGTGGGTACGGTTTTTGTAGCGGCGGATAGAGTAATTTGGCGTCGTCCACACTCAGACGTTCACCATGGAAGGTATAGCTTTCACCGGTATGTGAGCGGGTTAAAATTTCACGCCAAATGGTGGTGTATTCCGCGGCAGTTTGGTAACGCGTTGCGTGATCTTCATAGACACCATCACCCTTGAGTTCCTGCTCATCACCGCCTGTAACTAAGTTCAGTAAGATACGGCCGCCAGATAAACGGTCAAAAGTTGCAGCCATACGTGCAGTTAGTGCAGGCGTTGTCACCCCCGGACGTAGCGCCACTAGAAATTTTAAATTTTTAGTGGCATCAATCAAGCTTGCAGCTGTAAGCCATGGATCTTCACATGAACGACCTGTTGGAATCAGAACGCCTTCATAGCCAAGATTATCCACCGCTACTGCAATTTGCTTCATGTAGGCATGATCGACTTGGCGTGCACCTTTACTTGTTCCTAAGTAGCGACTGTCACCGTGGGTAGGGATAAACCAGAAAATTTTCATGTTCAGTTCCTTGTATTTTTGATGGCTCGGGTATCAATGTGATGAAGGTGTCCAAACTTGCTTTTGGACTTGAATGTTGTTTGGAATCAGTTGGACTTGTTTAAATAAGTCCGCAATATTTTGCTGTGCTTGTATGACCTCGGGTGTCAGCGAGCGCACAGGAGATGGTTTAGATCGGCGTGAAAAGGCTTGCGCAGCAATATTCTTTTGCAGCCCTGTGCTGGTTTGATAAATCTCTAAAGCCACATTTTGGTTCTTCACAATCCACTGATCGGAAGCGTCTAAGGCCTTTAAAAATTTAGCTGGGGCATCAGGGTGCGCTTGAACGACTTTTGGATTTGCCACATAAAATGAATAGGTCTTTGGAAAATCACCAGATTGAATCAGCACTTTAGCCTGAGCATCCAACTCCGCTGCAGATAAAAACGGATCCCAAATGGCCCATGCATCAATTGATTTTTTATCAAATGCGGCACGTGCATCTGCTGGTGGAATCCAAATCGGTTGAATGTCATTCCAAGTCAAACCGGCTTTTTCTAAAGTTTTGGCTAATAACTCATGCGCACTCGAGCCTTTTTGTACAGCAACGCGTTTGCCACGTAATTCTTGAATGGTTTTGATTGAGCTATCCGCTGGAATCACGACAGCAAGCGACTGTTCAGGCACCACTTCATAGCCAATATAATTCAGGTCTTTATTGGCAGCTTGGGCAAAAATAGGCGGGGTGTTGCCGACATAGCCATAATCCACCGCACCGACCGTAAGGGCTTCTAACATTTGTGGGCCAGCAGGGAACTCCTTCCACTCAATGTGAGCACCGGGAAATTGTTGTTCAAAGAGCTTTTGTTCACGGGCAACCAACAAATTTAAGGCTGATTTTTGAAAACCAATAACCAAGGTTTTTACGGCTGTTTCAGTTGGTTTTTCACGATCCTGCTGTGCTGTTTCTTGTTTTTGGCACGCACTGAGTCCAAGGCCCAAAGTGGCTAAAGTCAGTATGGAAAATGTTCTTAGAATACGCATGGCATCGCCCTTATGCTGTAGTCGGCTTATTTGATAATGACCGACTCAATATTTAATTTATTGGGAATTAATTTTTCGTTATAAAACGCATCAGCGACTTGCTGCTGCTCTTGCGCCACTTGTGTAGTAATCGGCGTCACTTGATTGCCTAAGCGTGAAATAGATGTTTTAAGCACATCTAGACCTAAGCCGGTTTTGCCTTCGAGTAACTTGGCCGCTTCGTCTTGATTTTTTGAGACCCATTGCGTGGTCAAATTCAACTCATTCACCACAGCTTGCAGCACTTTTGGATTTTCCTGAGCAAATTTACGATCGGCCAAATAGAACTGGTAGTTCTTCACCAAGTTTTCGCCATTGGCAATGCTGCGAGCATTAAGTTGATGCTCAGCAGCAGAAAGGAACGGGTCCCAAATTACCCATGCATCAACGGCACCTTTTTCAAAAGCAGCACGTGCGTCGGCAGGTGGTAAATACACGACATTGATGTCGCTAAATTTAAGCTGATTGGCTTCCAACAGCTTGAGCAACAGGTAATGCACGTTTGAGCCTTTGTTTAAGGCCACACGTTTACCTTTTAAGTCCTGAATACTGTGAATAGCCGAATCTTTTTGCACAATTAACGCTTCAGCTTTTGGAACTGCAGGTTGGTTGGCAATGTAAACCAAATCGGTTTGAGCGGCTTGAGCAAAGATAGGCGGTGCTTCACCGACTTCACCAAATGACACGCTGCCCACATTGAGCCCTTCAAGCAGCTGTGGACCCGCAGGAAATTCCACCCATTTGATATTTACACCTTGGCTTTTTAAGGCTGTTTCTAAGGTTCCGCGTTCTTTTAAAATTGGCAATAAGCCATATTTTTGGAAGCCAATATTTAAGGTGACATTTTCATCAGCCTCTTTTTTGCCACAGCCCGACATCATCATGGCACCCACAACCGCTGTAGACAGTACAAGTGTTTTTGTCCAAAGTTTTACTTTGTGAGTACGCATGTGTTGCTCCTATAAAGGTCTAAATTTGCAGAACTGTTGATTTATGAACACATAAGCTAAAGAGTTTTCTTTTTCGAAAAAAATAAGAAAACTTAAATTTAAAATCAGGAAAAAAGATAAATAAAAATCAGCAAAACTTATGAAAAATTATGATTTTAGAAAAACATATAATGTGTCAAAGTATTATTTTAAGTTATTGAAATTATTTATTTATTTGGGTTATTTAAATGGCAGATATGGTTATTCTGTGGCTTGCAAAGTGATTTGAGGGGGATAGCCAAGGGATTAGGCATAACCTTATGCAAAATAATGCTATTCAGCGCATAAAAAAAGCCACTTTAAAGTGACTTTTTACAAACCAATGAGTTTCTTTGGTAGTTGTATAAGGCCTGACGGGCATTCGGTAAGTCATCGACACTGACTTGTTCAAAACCTTGTTCAAGGAACCAATGCGCTGTCCGTGTGGTCAAAATAAACAATTGTTCAATACCTAAATCTCGCGCTTTTTCTTCTAAATAATGCAAAATTTGGCTACCGCGATTTGATTTTCGATACCCCGGATGCACAGCTACGCACGCGATTTCAGCAGAGCGTTTTTCATTCCCTGTGACAGGAATCGGGTATAACGCAGCGCAGGCCAAAATCGTACCGTCACGTTCAATCACTGCAAATTGTCCAATTTCATTTTCCAGACGTTCGCGTGAGCGATAAACCAAGATGCCTTCTTGTTCGAGAGGGCGTAAGAGATTGATTAAGCCACCCACATCTTGAATATCGGCAGTACGCACTTCTTCATAATGCGCATCGGTGATCATGGTGCCAGAACCGTCACGTGTGAACAATTCTTCGATCAATGCGCCATCATAGGCATATGAAATAAGATGAACACGGTGTACGCCTTGTAACGAGGCATCTTTAGCAACGCTTAAATGCAGGGCAATATCGGGATTAGAATCTTGATATTGCAAAATATGCTGATCAAGTTGATGAGGTGTAATTTCGCGTTGTAGCTGCCCATGTTCATTGTGCAAACCATGTTGTTTGCCCAAGAAAATCAACTTATCCGCTTTTAAACTGATCGCGGTTTTGGTCGCAACTTCTTCAGCCAATAAATTAAACACTTCACCTGTCGTGGAATAACCTGTTGGCCCAAGCACCACAATATTTTGGCTCTCTAAATGACGTTGAATCGCATCGATATCGACGGAACGAACTTCACCAGACAGTTGAAAATCGATACCGTCACGAATGCCATACGGTTTTGCCGTGACCAAATTGCCTGAGACCACATCAATACGCGCGCCGTACATCGGTGAGTTGGCTAAACCCATAGACAGGAGGGCTTCAATTTGCAGACGAATGGAACCGACGGCATTCATCACCGCAGGTAAGGATTCGCGAGTGGTGATGCGACGGTGATGATGAAATGGTGTCTTGATGCCGCTGCTTTGTAAATTATGATTGATTTGCGGACGAGCACCATGCACCAAAATTAGACGAATACCAAGTGAGTGTAATAAGGCAATATCATGAATAATGTGTTGAAAATTTTCATGTTGCAGCGCTTCACCATCAAACATGATGACAAAGGTTTTGTTACGATGCGCATTAATATAGGGTGCAGAATGACGGAACCAATGCACATACTGTAAGGTTGTGCTGGAAGATGGTTCAGTGATATTCGTTTGCATGCCTATGCCTGTTTATTCGCTTTGGTATGGATGATTCTAAACAAAAACATATGACAGCGGAAAGCAAATTTGACATCCTCACCCCCTTAAACGAGGGTGATTCCTACAGCTAGACGCTTATGCCCAAGCGCAAGAATGTTTAGAGCTGAGTTTATATCTCGATCATGAGCTGTACCACAGCTCATGCACTCCCATTCTCTTATTCCAAGATCTGTCTTA
>NZ_VOZT01000065.1:0-16482 GCF_013419625.1 Acinetobacter sp. YH12070
TAGAAGCAGGAATATCAATGCAAAAGCACTGAATAATTTTTTTAATCTTATAGTGACTTAATTTACTGTTTTCTATCATGATTCTAGACTAACATATCTATTCTGCTAGTCTAGAGCCATGTTAATTTATAGCGCTACTGCTATACTCAATACATAGTTAACTTGATGAATATAAATAGAAATGATGGATAATCAATTAAACTGGGCTAAAGATAATTTTGAGAATATTGAAACTGCATGGGAAGGCGATCTTTGGGATCGCCGTCGCTTAGGAGAGCAACTTACAAATTACGTCGATCGCTTAAATTGCGGAGCTGTTCTTGCTTTGGATGCACGATGGGGTGAGGGAAAAACGTGGTTTGTTCGTCACTGGGCGAAACATTTAGATGATACTCAGCATAACGTGATCTATTTGGATGCATTTGCTAATGATTATTTGGAAGATCCATTTTTAACGATTGCCGCTGAAATAAGTCAAACTTTTAAAGAATCAGAAGAAATTGATGATGATGAAATTAAAGATTTTAATGCTAAGACTGCTTCAGTATTAATATCGCTGGCGGCTGTCATACCAATAATTGCGGCTAAAGCGGGGATGCATTGGATTGGCTTGGGTGGAGCTGGAGAAGCATTTAAAGAGGTATATGAAGAAGGAAAAGAGTTGTATGACACAGCAAGTGAGGAAATAGCTGCAAAAGTTAAGGAGAAAATCGAAAAGAAAATAGAGAATCATCAAGTTGAGAAACAAACAATTCATGACTTTAAGAGAGAACTTGCTGAATTAGCTGGAAAATTAGATAAACCTTTAGTTTTTATTATTGATGAGTTAGATCGTTGTCGGCCTGATTTTGCGATACGATTAATTGAAAGGGTTAAACATTTCTTTGATATTCCTAAAATTGTTTTTGTTTTGGTGATGAATAAGCCACAATTATCACAGTCAGTTCAGAATTTTTATGGTTATGAAGCAGAGATAACAGCTGATTATTTTGAAAAATTTATAGATTTAACAATTAAATTTCCAAATTTGGAAGCTTATATTCACTATGAAAATGTATTGAAGGAAGAGCTTTATAGAATTGGTGAGATGGAGCATAAAGAAGCTTTAAATGAATTCTTTTTTTGGGTATTAGCATTACAAAATTATAAAAACTTCAACTCACGTGAATTAAAAAGAAAAATTAATCAATATGCTATTTTGAAAACTAATGATTTTAGAAAAAACCTAATATTAATTGCGTTTGTATTTGGTGTGGAATTTTCAAAAGATTTGAAAATATTTCGTTTAGTTTTAAGTAAGTTAGTTGAAAAACTTAATTTGTCTTTTAGTGATAGTAAATTTCTTGGAAATATTATTATCAGTAAACTACGAACTGAATATTTCATTGATGAATTTCATATAGGAAATTTATATAATAAACAAGTAACATTGAATGAAAAATATGTATCAGTGGGACAACAAGATGCCAAAGAATTGTATATGCTTGAAACTTATACTCCCTTTGCTATCCAGAAATTAAAACACTCCGATGATTTTATAATCGATTGGAAAAACTATGTTGAATCGGGATTTAATCTAGATATTTGATTAATGTATCAACATCATCCGTCTGCAACTGCTCCCGCATCTTTAAAAACTGCTTTTCATCTAAGTCATAAAGCTTGAGTGAAAGCAGTTTTTTGATATCTTCTTCAGAAAAGCGATATTTAATAATTTTAGCAGGAACCCCGCCGACAACAGCATAAGGCGGTACATCTTTGGTTACCACCGCGCCTGTAGCCACCACAGCACCTTCACCGAGTGTAACACCTTGCATAATCATCGCACGTAAGCCGATCCAGCAGCCATCACCAATGATTGTGTCACCCGCAGGGATAAAACTCCGTGTATCAAACGGAAAGGCTGAAATCCAATCCGTGCGGTGGAGTTGGTTGCCGCCCATCATAATCACGCATTCTGCGCCAAAACAGACAAAATTACCGATATGTAACTGGTCTATCGGCTTTTCAGCTGTTGCAGGTTTATCGTGCAAATAACGCACCACACAGCGCTCAAAACCTTGATCCCAATATGCAGAATAATATGAATAATTACCTTTGATGTGAATATTAGGGTTCTTCACTGTTTTAGAGATGAACTCAAATTCACACCAATGATTTACAGGTGAATTAATCAATTTTTCAGACATAAACAGTACAACTTAAAAAGGGTAAACCATTATAACCAATTGAACTGATGTCATGCGTCGTTCATCCCTATTAAAAATCAATCGCTAGACCGAAGTGTTTGTAGGGAGGTTTGGGATCCGAGCAATGACTTTAATTTCAAAATCAAAACCTGCAAGCCAATTAACACCTATTGCTGTCCAGTTTGGATAAGGCTTTTGTGTAAACACCTCATTTTTAACTTTCATGATGACTTCAAATTGCTGTTCAGGGTTTGTATGGAAGGTGGTGACATCGACAATTTCATCGAAAGTACAGCCTGCCGCAGCGAGAGTATGGCTAAGATTCTGGAATGCTAGTTTTACCTGTTTCTCAAAATCAGGTTCAGGACTGCCATCTTCACGGCTACCGACCTGGCCTGATACAAAGAGTAAATTTTCCGATTTAATAGCAGCAGAGTAACCATGCTGTTCATACAAGGCATGGCGATCTTGGGGAAATATTGCAATTCTAGTCATGTTTATTCTCATTCAATATCTGGTTTTAAAAGTGGGGGGAAAGCAGCTTTATTTTTGACATACGTATCGTATGTCAACATAATTGACATACGCCTGGTATGTCAATTAAAATTTTTGTGATGATGAGGTAATCAAAGCAATGTCTGTTCGTGAAAAAAAAATGGCGGCAACCCGCAAGAAACTGATTGAAGTGGCACGCCGTACGTTTGCTGAGTATGGCTATGCAGACACCTCAATGGATAAACTCACGGCAGAAGCAGGGCTGACCCGTGGTGCGCTGTACCATCATTTTGGCGATAAAAAGGGCTTATTTGCTGCTGTGGTTAATCAAATTGATTCAGAAATGGCTTTATCTGCCCAGAAGTATCTGGAGCAACCCGAAGATCTTTGGGAGGGGTTGATGCTTGAGGGGAAAACCTATATTGAAAATGCCTTGAATCCTGAGTTTCAGCGAATTGTATTACGCGACGGACCTGCGGTATTGGGTGATCCTGCGCATTGGCCGAGTCAAAACAAATGCTTGAAGTCTACACGTGAATGCGTAGAACAGTTATTGGCAGCAGACCGAATTAAAGCAGTGAATTCTGAAGCGGCAGCCATATTTTTAAATGGAGCAGCCATGAATGCGGCGCTTTGGGTGGCTTCTAGCAAGAATCCTGAGCAGGTGTTGTCAGAAGCATTACATGCCTTTCAACTTTTTGCATCAGGATTATTAAAAGAAGGATAGAGCAGGGGTATAATAATTATTTATCTGATTATAAAAAACCCCTCAAAAGAGGGGCTTAAAATTGCTATCTTAATGAATTAAAGATATTCAACTTTAGAAACTTCGTACTCAACTTCACCTTGTGGTGTGTTGATTTTTACATCGTCGCCTTCATTTTTACCCAAAAGACCACGCGCAATTGGAGAGTTTACAGAGATTTTGTTGATTTTAAAATCTGCTTCGTCATCACCAACGATTTTATAAGTCTTTTGTTCTTCAGTATCTAAGTTTTCAATGGTCACAGTCACACCGAAAACCACACGGCCATTTTGCTCAAGTGATTTAACATCAATCACTTGGCAAGCACCCAATTTACCTTCGATATCTTGGATACGGCCTTCACAGAAACCTTGTTGCTCACGAGCAGCGTGGTATTCAGCGTTTTCTTTCAAATCCCCATGTTCACGCGCTTCAGCAATTGCTGCAGTAATACGTGGACGATCAACACTTTTAAGTTGCTGTAATTCTTTCTCTAGGGCAATTTTGCCTTCGGGAGTCATAGGATAACGTTGCATTGTTGTCCCTCATGTTTGTAAAAAGAAAAAATCAGTAAAATTTTTACTGACCTAGAAATGAAAAAAAGCCCGCCACCGAGAGGTGGCGGGACTTCTCGGTAACTTAATTAACCTTTAGTAAGGTCTTGTAAGCGGTATACATCCATTGGCAATTTGATTGCTAAAGCTTGGCATACTGCATCAGCACCGTTAAGGGTAGTTGTGTAATACACTTTACCTTGTAATGCAGAGCGACGGATCGAGAATGAATCTTCTTGAGCCTGTTTGCCTTCAGTTGTATTGATAATGAGGTGAACTTCGCCATTTTTCAAGCGGTCTACGATATTAGGACGGCCTTCAGTCACTTTGTTCACACGTTCACATTCAATACCAGCATCTTTAATCACATCATAAGTACCGCCAGTAGCGATGACTTTGAAGCCAAGATCTGTTAACTGTTTCGCAATACCAACAGCACGAGGCTTGTCAGAATGACGAACAGATAAGAATGCATGTTTTACTTCGCCTTCCGTTGGTAGGCCTGGTAAACGGTCATTAGAGCCTAACACAGCTTTATAGAACGCTTCACCAAATGTTTTACCTACACCCATCACTTCGCCTGTAGATTTCATCTCAGGGCCAAGAATTGGGTCAACACCAGGGAATTTGTTGAATGGGAACACTGCTTCTTTTACAGAGAAGTGTTCAGGAATAATCTCTGTAGTGAATCCTTGAGATTCTAAAGATTGACCAGCCATACAACGCGCAGCAACTTTCGCTAAAGATTCACCAATGCACTTAGATACGAATGGAACAGTACGTGATGCACGTGGGTTCACTTCTAGAATGTATACGTCAGTGCCTTTAACAGCAAACTGTACGTTCATTAAACCAATTACGCCAAGCTCTTTCGCCATAGCGATGGTTTGACGGCGCATTTCGTCCTGAACTTCTTTAGATAAAGAGTAAGGAGGAATAGAACATGCTGAGTCACCTGAGTGAATACCCGCTTGTTCGATGTGCTGCATGATACCGCCGATCACAACGTCTTTACCGTCAGATACGCAGTCTACGTCAACTTCAATCGCATCATCTAGGAAGTGGTCAAGAAGTACTGGCGCTTCGTTAGATGCTTGAACCGCATCACGTAAGTAACGTTTCAATTCTTCGTCGTTGTACACGATTTCCATCGCACGACCACCAAGTACATAAGATGGACGTACCACAAGTGGGTAGCCAACTTTTGCCGCTTCAGCCATACCTTCTTCAGCAGATTTTACGATGCTGTTGTTTGGTTGACGAAGTTGTAGACGTTGAATCATTTGTTGGAAACGTTCACGGTCTTCTGCACGGTCAATCGCGTCAGGTGATGTACCGATAATTGGCGCACCAGCTTCTTCCAAAGCACGAGCCAATTTAAGCGGAGTTTGACCGCCGTACTGAACGATAATGCCTTTAGGCTTCTCGATACGTACGATTTCAAGTACATCTTCCAAAGTGATTGGTTCGAAGTACAAACGATCTGATGTGTCGTAATCCGTAGAAACCGTTTCAGGGTTACAGTTCACCATGATAGTTTCATAGCCGTCTTCACGCATTGCAAGGGCAGCGTGTACACAGCAGTAATCGAATTCGATACCTTGACCAATACGGTTAGGACCGCCACCGATGACCATGATCTTGTCGCGAGTAGACGGATTCGCTTCACATTCTTCATCGTAAGTTGAGTACATGTAAGCTGTGTCAGATTCAAACTCTGCAGCACATGTATCTACACGTTTGTAAACTGGAGTTACGCCCAAGTTCCAACGGTGTTTACGGAATTGTTTTTGTGAAATACCCATCAATTTCGCAATACGAAGGTCAGATAAACCTTTGCGTTTGAACGAACGGATGTTGTCCGCATTCAAATCACCAAAACCTAAAGTTTTGATTTGGTTTTCAGTTTTGATGATATCTTCGATTTGAATCAAGAACCAACGGTCAATTTTGGTTGCTTCAAATACTTCATCAAGGGTGAAACCGTGACGGAATGCATCGCCTACATACCAAATACGCTCTGGACCTGGCACTTTCAATTCAACAAGAATTTTCTCACGTGCGCCTTCAGTGCCCACAGCGATTTTTTCGTCAAAACCACATGCGCCCACTTCAAGACCACGAAGTGCTTTAGACACAGACTCTTGGAAGTTACGGCCAATGGCCATGACTTCACCTACAGATTTCATCTGAGTCGTCAAAGTTGCGTCAGCTTGCGGGAATTTCTCGAAGTTGAAACGAGGAATCTTGGTTACAACATAGTCGATCGCAGGTTCGAAAGATGCAGGGGTTGTACCGCCAGTGATGTCGTTTTTCAACTCATCAAGGGTATAACCTACAGCCAATTTCGCCGCGATTTTCGCAATTGGGAAACCTGTTGCTTTAGACGCAAGTGCAGATGAACGAGAAACACGTGGGTTCATCTCGATCACAACCATACGGCCGTCTTTCGGGTTGATACCGAACTGAACGTTAGAGCCGCCAGTTTCAACACCAATTTCACGAAGTACAGCTAAAGATGCATTACGTAAAAGCTGGAATTCTTTGTCTGTCAATGTTTGCGCAGGAGCAACAGTGATTGAGTCACCAGTGTGCACGCCCATTGGGTCAAAGTTTTCAATGGTACATACAATGATACAGTTGTCGTTTTTGTCACGAACAACTTCCATTTCGTACTCTTTCCAACCAATTAAAGATTCATCGATCAATAATTGTTTGGTTGGAGAAAGATCGAAACCGCGTTCACAGATTTCAATGAACTCTTCACGGTTGTAAGCGATACCACCACCTGAACCACCCATGGTGAATGATGGACGGATAATTACAGGGAAGCCGAAACGTGCTTGGATTTCCAAAGCGTGTTCCATGCTTTCTGCAACGTCAGCGCGAGGGCATTCCAAACCGATTTTACGCATTGCGATATCGAAAAGTTTACGGTCTTCCGCTTTTTCGATCGCCTCTTTCGTCGCGCCAATCAATTCAACATTGTATTTTTCTAAAATACCGTTGGCATCGAGTGCAAGGGCACAGTTCAATGCTGTTTGACCACCCATTGTAGGAAGAACTGCGTCTGGGCGTTCTTTCTCAATGATTGCAGCTACAGTTTGCCAAGTAATCGGCTCGATGTAAGTTGCGTCTGCCATAGCAGGGTCAGTCATAATGGTTGCTGGGTTAGAGTTTACCAAAATAACACGGTAGCCTTCTTCACGAAGGGCTTTACATGCTTGAGCACCTGAGTAGTCAAACTCACATGCTTGACCGATGACAATCGGACCAGCACCAATAATTAAGATGCTTTTAATGTCTGTACGTTTAGCCATGATGCTTCCTTAATTACTTCTTAGATGCTTCGATAAGTTCGATGAAATGATCGAACAATGGTGCGCAGTCATGTGGACCAGGGCTTGCTTCGGGGTGACCTTGGAAACTGAACGCAGGTTTGTCTGTACGATGAATCCCTTGAAGGGTTTGGTCGAACAGTGATTTGTGCGTAGCTTTCAAGTTTGCAGGTAATGTTTCTGCATCGACTGCGAAGCCATGGTTTTGCGAAGTAATCATCACAATACCAGTTTCCATGTTTTGAACAGGATGGTTGGCACCGTGGTGGCCGTGAGGCATTTTCACAGTTTTTGCACCTGAAGCAAGTGCAAGAATTTGGTGACCCAAGCAAATACCAAATACTGGTACATTGCGAGCATCTTCTACAATTGTTTTTACAGCTTCAATTGCGTAGTCACATGCAGCTGGATCGCCGGGGCCGTTCGATAAGAACACGCCATCTGGATTCAATGCAAGTACGTCAGCAGCAGGAGTTTGCGCAGGCACGACAGTCAATTTACAACCGCGGTCTGCGAGCATACGTAAGATGTTGGTTTTGACACCGTAATCGTATGCAACAACATGGAATTTAGCTTCAGGCTGAGAGAAACCTTTACCTAATGTCCAAGAACCTTCAGTCCATTCAAAGCCTTCAGGGTCACAGCATTCTTTTGCAAGGTCTAAACCATTTAAACCACCAAAAGCGCGTGCTTTAGCTAAAGCTTCTTCTTCTGTAATGTTTTCGCCAGCAAGGATACAACCATTTTGTGCACCTTTTGCTCGCAGAATACGCGTTAATTTACGTGTATCGATGTCTGCAATAGCAACAACATTGTGTTGTTCAAGGTAATCACCAAGTGATTGCTCAGCACGGAAGTTGCTATGCAATAAAGGTAGGTCACGAATGATCAATCCGTTAGCCCATACTTTATGAATTCGACCTGACTCAGCGTCTTCATCATTACAACCTGTGTTACCGATATGTGGGTAAGTTAGTGTCACAAGTTGTTGTGCATAACTAGGGTCAGTCAAAATTTCTTGATAGCCAGTCATTGCTGTATTAAAAACGACTTCACCAGTCGTACTACCCGATGCGCCAATAGAAGTACCTTTAAAGATAGTTCCGTCGGCAAGGGCTAAAATTGCTGGGGTGCTCAAACCAAAGCTCCTGAAATTTAGGCTGTAAAAAAGCGAGAAGACGAAAAAAAAGGAAGGCTGCTTAAAAACCTACCCTCCTTACATCATCTGCTCGCTTGAACTTAACACGGCATTATACGCAGAAAGCCACTGAAAGTCCATCGCAAATATCAGGAATAAAGCAGATAAAGCGCTTGCATTTTAGAATAAAGTTTGGTTTTGCAAAATCGTAGAAAAATGTAAGCAATTAATTATTGTCAGACAAATCATAAATTAAAATTTATCAAAAAGCGCTAATGTGGGTCGGTCAGCAAAAACTATAGGTACAAAGTCATGGCAACACAACAAAAACAAACAGCGGCTAAATCCTCCCTGAAAGAAGTCGTTATCGAAGGTGCTGAAAAGCTTGAACAAGTTGCAAAAGAGGCAAGTGTTCAAGCCACAGAAGCGGTCACTGAAAGCAAAGAAAAGATCGGAGCAGAGGCAAAGCAGTTGAATGCCAGTGTGCAAGATCAATTGCGTCAGTTGAAGCAAGATGTATTGAATAAACTTGATCAGTTAAAAGTTCAGTTTGGTTCATCGCAAAAAGATTTTAGTGAACTCAAAGAATTTGTGAAAACTGAATTTAATACGGTTATTGATGATCTTTCAAAACTTGGAAAAGAGCTGAAAGAAGATGTGACCCAAATTTCAGGAAAGCACAAAGATCATCTAACAGAAACATTTAAGCGTTCTAAGGAGCATACTTTGGAAGCGTGGAAAAAAGTTTCACCAGTGAAAGCTGAAGTTACGGATCAAACCACAGATCTTAAAAGTTAATTGTGAATGACATGAATTTTAAAACGCTTAAGCTAAGTCTAGTCATTCCAGGGAGCTGGATTGGGTGAGAGCGAATTAAACTTAAAGTTAACGCTATATATGCATAAGGGAGCCATTAATGGCTCCCTTATTGTGAATAGTACATTTAAGTACAAAGCACTTATTTAAAAATAAGCAGGCAATAAAAAAGCAAAAGATCGTACTTTTGCTTTTTATCGAAGGTCAAAACATTAAAAAGTTTAGAACTGATGTAGCCAATCACGTTTGTTGTGAAAGTCAGCATTTGGACTACTATGCTGCATGGCATAGTACTGTTTACCTTGAGGGGTTTTCAGTACAGCAGTTAGACCAATATAGAGATCTTCCCATTTAAGTTTGTACTTCAGCATAAATTCTGTCAGATCAAGACTGACATTTAAGCCATAGTGCGTCCGTTTCAACTGATTCAGTTCGATATCGTAAGCAGCTTGTGGCGGCATATCTTCTGGATAGCGATATTCTTCAAACTGGTAAGCCTGCCAAGCTTGTGAAGGGGAGAGGTTGATTTCACGATAAAAGTCTTCATTGCGTACACCAATAAAAACTTCTAAGCAGGTCTGTTCCCACAAAAAATCGATTCGTGGGTGAGCTGATACCAATTCTGGCCATTGAATCAGTTGGTTTGGGTCTCGAATCCAATAACCCACATTTAAAGTATATGGGCTTTGTTGTTCGATAGCACCAACGACTGATACAGCCTGAAAGCGACGATCAAAAGCGCTGAGTTCGAAACTTGCCATAAATGCTTAGTTAGACAGGTGTGCGTAGCGAACAAGGTTAGACAGTTTTGCATTTTGTTTTGCCGCTTTGCGGTAAATCAAAGCAATCTTACCAATCGTTTGAACAACTTCAGAACCTGAAACAGTCGCAATTTCAGTAATCATTGCAGCACGAGCTTCACGGTCTTCTGCCACAACTTTCACTTTAATTAACTCATGGTCGTTTAACGCACGGTTTAATTCTTCAATAACGCTTTCTGATAAGCCTTTGTCCGCAACCATTACAACTGGGTTTAGGGTGTGACCAATTTGACGTAAGCGTTTACGTTCTTGAATAGATAAAGCCGCCATAAATATAACCTAATTTTAAAAACGACCTAGTATAGCAAAATCAAAGTTGAAGCGCTGTATTTAATCGGCATTTTCTCGATGAAGATTATTGAAAAAAACATGATTTAAGATGCTTTTTAGATACACATGTCTACTGCAAAAGTGCTGAATTTCACGTACAATCAAGACTGAGAAGTTTTTTTTATTTAGAGAGTTATGGCTACCCGCATTACTAACCAGAAATTATCCAAAAGTAGTCGTGACTGGATGCGTGAGCATCTTGATGACCCCTTTGTGAAAAAAGCACAAAAGGAAGGATATCGTGCGCGTGCCGCTTATAAATTGCTTGAAATTCAAGAAAAATACAAATTGATCAAGCCAGGCATGACCGTTGTCGACTTAGGTGCTGCACCAGGTAGTTGGTCGCAAATTGCCGGTAAACTTGTTGGCGACAAAGGTTTGGTAATTGCTTCTGATATTTTACCCATGGATGCTTTACCCGATGTGACCTTCTTGCAAGGTGACTTTCGTGAACAAGAAGTGTTCGATGAATTGTTAAAAATTTTAGATGGACGTACTGTAGACGTTGTAATTTCAGATATGGCCCCCAATACATCAGGTAATAAGGCTGTAGATCAACCGCGTCAGATCTATCTTTGTGAATTAGCAATCGACTTTGCTCAAAAGGTTCTTGGACCAAATGGACAGTTTGTTGTTAAAGTGTTCCAAGGTGTTGGATTTGATGAATACCGTAAGCAAGTTGTAGACACATTTGATGTGCTGAAAACAGCAAAACCGGCGGCTTCACGTGCTCGATCTAAAGAAGTGTTTTTAATCGGGCAGGGACGTAAGAAAGCTTTCAAGTAAAGTTTACTTGCCAACTCGTTAAAAATTGTGCATTTTGTACGTTTTTAAATTATTGCGAAGCTACTCTGCAGCGTAAGTATTAGAGTCACCCATGTAAATGGGATTGAACGAATTAGATAGAAATGGGAATAAAGCTTTGAGCGATCTTTTTAAGAATGCCGTGTTGTGGCTGGTTATCCTAGGCGTGCTGGTTTTAATCTTCAGCAACGTCAGTGACCGCAATCAACCGACCGCGATGAACTATTCTGAGTTCGTGGCAGCCGTAAATGCGGGTCAGATTAAACAAGTCACCATTGATGGCGAAAGAATTCGTGGCGAAAAATCAAACGGTTCTGAGTTTGAAAGTATCCGTCCTGCGGTTCAAGATCCTGAACTTATGCCGAACCTGATCAAGAACAATGTTGTTGTTGAAGGTACAGCGCCACAGCGTCAAAGTATTTTGATGCAACTTCTGATTGCAAGTTTCCCTGTTCTTTTAATCATTCTGTTATTCATGTTCTTTATGCGCAACATGGGTGGTGGAGCTGGTGGTAAGAATGGCCCAATGAGTTTTGGTAAGTCAAAAGCAAAAATGCTGTCTGAAGACCAAATCAAAGTGACATTTACTGATGTAGCGGGCTGTGATGAAGCTAAACAAGAAGTTGTTGAAATCGTTGACTTCCTAAAAGATCCATCTAAGTTCAAGCGACTTGGTGCAAGCATTCCGAAAGGTGTGCTCATGGTAGGTCCTCCGGGTACGGGTAAAACTTTACTTGCTAAAGCCATTGCGGGTGAAGCGAAAGTACCATTCTTTAGTATTTCGGGTTCTGACTTTGTTGAAATGTTCGTGGGTGTGGGGGCGTCTCGTGTCCGTGACATGTTTGAACAAGCAAAGCGTCATGCGCCATGTATCATTTTCATCGATGAGATCGATGCCGTTGGTCGTCACCGTGGTTCAGGTACAGGTGGTGGTAATGATGAGCGTGAGCAAACATTAAACCAAATGTTGGTTGAAATGGATGGCTTTGAAGGCAACGAAGGTATTATCGTTATTGCTGCAACAAACCGTGCTGACGTATTGGATAAAGCTTTACTTCGTCCGGGTCGTTTTGACCGTCAAGTGATGGTATCTCTACCGGATATTAAAGGTCGTGAGCAAATCCTGAATGTACATTTGAAAAAATTACCTTCTGTGACTGGTGTAGATGTTAAAGTCTTGGCACGTGGTACACCGGGCTTCTCAGGTGCTCAGTTGGCTAACCTTGTAAACGAAGCAGCACTGTTTGCTGCACGTCGTAACAAGAACACGGTCGATATGCATGACTTTGAAGATGCAAAAGACAAGCTTTACATGGGTCCTGAACGTAAATCGATGGTGATTCGTGAAGAAGAACGTCGTGCGACGGCTTATCATGAAGCAGGTCATGCGATTGTTGCTGAAATCTTGCCGGGTACAGACCCAGTGCATAAAGTGACAATCATGCCGCGTGGTTGGGCATTAGGTGTGACTTGGCAGTTGCCTGAACATGATCAAACTAGCCATTACAAAGACAAAATGTTGAATGAACTTTCAATTTTGTTTGGTGGTCGTATTGCAGAAGAAGTCTTCATTAACCAAATGTCGACTGGTGCTTCAAATGACTTTGAACGTGCAACGAAAATGGCACGTGCAATGGTTACTAAATACGGTATGTCCGATAAAATGGGCGTCATGGTTTATGAAGATGACTCACAGCAGTCGTTCATGGGTGGTTTAGGAAGTCGCGTGATTTCTGAAGCAACGCAGCTTGAAGTTGACCGTGAAGTTCGCCGTATTTTAGATGAACAATATAAAGTTGCACGCGATATTCTTGAAAATAACAAAGATATCGCACATGCCATGGTGAAAGCATTGCTTGAATGGGAAACCATTGATCGTGATCAAATCCGTGACATTATGGAAGGTCGTGAACCTCAACCACCAAAAGTGTACATCGCAGAAAATCCAGTGATTGATGTAACACCAACGGATGGTCCAGATGTTCCACCACCATTACCGTCATTGCCAAAAGCATAAAAATTTAAAACCACCTTCGGGTGGTTTTTTTATATGAAAATAAATGCATGTGAGCGAAATGCTGAGCAAACTTAGCGTTAAAATAAGCATAGCAAAATCTGGGATGTGTAATATGAAGTTGGTGTCTTTGCCGAATAAAATTTTAAACTGTGGTAATTTGCAATTAGATTTGTCAGAGCCACATGTGATGGGGATTTTAAATGTCACACCGGACTCTTTTAGTGATGGTGGCAAACACAATGGTAAAGACCAAGCTATAGCACATGCCTTACAAATGATAGTGGATGGCGCGACAGTGATTGATGTCGGTGGTGAGTCAACACGTCCAGGCGCATCTGTTGTTGAGGTTGAAGAAGAAATTCGAAGAGTCGTACCCGTCGTTGAAGCCTTATCCAAACACAATGTGGTGATTTCTATCGATACCTCGCAACCTGAGGTGATTGAGGCAGCGGTTCAAGCAGGTGCGCATATCTGGAATGATGTACGTGCATTAACTCGGCCGAATGCCTTAGAAACCGCTGCAAAACTGGATATTCCAGTGATCATTATGCATATGCGCGGCGAACCTACCACGATGAATAATCTAGATCAGTATCAAGATGTCGTGGCTGACGTCATCGATGAATTAAAGCAACGTGTGCAAGATGCATCAGATGCAGGTGTGCGTGCAGAAAACATTATGATTGATCCGGGTTTTGGTTTTGCTAAAAATGCGCAGCAAAACTTAAAGCTTTTACAGCAATTCTATCAATTGAATGACATGGGCTATCCGATCCTGTCGGCATTATCTCGTAAGCGTTTTATCGGTGAAGCACTTGGCGGTGCAGATGCACAAAATCGCGCTGTAGGCTCGGTTGCAGCGCATCTGCTCAGCATTCAACAAGGTGCATGTATGGTTCGCGCACATGACGTCAAAGCAACGGTAGATGCGATACGTGTTTGGCAAGCCATGCAGAATGTAGTGTGATTTGAAAATACTGAATCCCAATAAATTTGGTGAATTGTAGTATTTGTGTTATATAAGCGCCCTGAATGTTTTGTGATAGAGTTTCGTATGTTTGCAGATTTACTGCTACCCATGTTTGATGATGAATATTACCCAGATGTGTTGGTTGCAGAGGTGAAGTTATTGGTTGTTCAATTTGCGAAGAAAATTGCAAAAGCAGATTTAAGTTCAACTGATATCTACCATTTTGCCAATGAAACGGTTGCACAGCTCAATAAGATGAAACCTCAATTTGAAGATTTAGATTCGTCTTTGGATGATACGGCTGCAGATTATATTGCAGAAGCCATGATGATGGTGCTGCAAGATGAAGGCCATATGGATATTGAAATGGAAGAGTTGGTTGCTAACCGAGAATGGTAATTGAACTTTAAAAAAAGCCCTGTAGTGACAGGGCTTTTTTGTGTCCAGAGTTTTAAAAAGTCATTGAGCATTGTCTATAAAATCTTTAAACGATGATTTGATGGATGTTGATAGTTTCTGTTCTTCTTGCATGGCTTGTAGATGAAGGGCGTAGAAATACGTTTGATGCACTTTTTGTTTTAAGGATTGTTGATAAGACCAAAATGCCAGTTGGCGAAGCTTTTGTAGTTTTACCCGTTCAATGGCGCTGCTTTCAGGTTTATAAAATAATTCAGTAAATACACATAAAAACAGACTGAAAAAAAGTCCGCAGAGACTGATGAGGTTTAATACATCTGCTTGTAGATACTTAAAGTTTATAGCAAGGAGAAGTGTGAATTCCCCAAGGAGATATAGCTGTATTTGCAGGCGTTGAACTGCGGACTTGCTGCTAAAACTTACTTGATAATGTGCATACCAAACATAGCAATAGATCAAAGCAAGAATAATCAATATACCAAGATTAAACGCCATGTTTGGGTCGTGAATTGAAAATGTCGTCGAAAACATCTGGCCAAGTACAGCGCTGCCAAGAGAGATTAAAAGTATCAGGCAAAAGCTAAAGATTAAAATGGGTGCAGTGGGTGTGAGATTGATGATTTTAAAATGCGCAAACAGCAGCCGTTGATAAAAGGCATCGGTATGCTTAAGTTGTAGTGCAGGGAGATTAAAATCTGAAGGTATTGGCATTGAATAATAATAGATTTATAAATTTTAGGCATAAAAAAACCAGCAAATTGCTGGATCTTTTATTGCACCAATCTTAGAAGTATAAGAATGGTGCCCGAGGCCAGACTCGAACTGGCACGCTTTGTGGGCGGGGGATTTTAAATCCCCTGTGTCTACCGATTTCACCACTCGGGCATGTGCGCAATAATAGAGGACGAAATGAAGCTTGGCAAGAGTATTTGATGGTGTTTGTTTTAAAATCAATCAATTCATGCATATAAGTTGAAAATATTCAAAACTAGTGATGTATTGAAGGACTTTTTGAGCTGTGATTGAAAGATTATTACACTTCATTAACGCCGACTTATTTCATTAACTCATCAAGATAATGTTCAACATTTTGGTGCTTTAGCTTTTTACACAGCTGATTTTCCTGATGTAGCATTTGTATGTGCAAATTTTGGAACTGGGTAAAGCGCTCAGATAACCGCTTGTAGTTTGCTTGATTCGGATTACTGAGCGTTAAACGAAATTTGGCTTTAAGCATTTGTTTATACGACCAATAAGCAATACGACGTGTTTCATGCAGAAAATAGTATTCTTGGGTGTTACTTCCACCTTTGAATAGATTTTCTTTATAAAAACGCACAAAGCCGAAACTCATGGCAAAAAAGAACAATACAGATTGAACGAAGGTGCTTTGTAAAAAGGCGATATTGAGTAACTGTAATAAAATTACAATCGTAAGTCTGAACGGCGTATTCTTCAAACTTTGATACAGTGACATTGAACTGTGCTTGATTTGCTTGATGACTAAGGGCACAACCAGCATGAAAAACAGCATAATACTCAGTACAGCAACACCATGAGCTCGAAACTCACTCATATCTGGAAAATATAGTTGCACTGCATGACCAATACTCATGCTCAAAGAAATAAAAATCATCGCCGCCAAAACCCAAGGAATGAGTTCTTTGAGTTCGTCTAAAATGCCTTGAGTTTTCAGTTGGCTATAAAATAAATAATTATGTTGGCTCTAGACTAGCAGAATAGATATGTTAGTCTAGAATCATGATAGAAAACAGTAAATTAAGTCACTATAAGATTAAAAAAATTATTCAGTGCTTTTGCATTGATATTCCTGCTTCTAAAACAGCC
>NZ_VOZT01000066.1:0-16127 GCF_013419625.1 Acinetobacter sp. YH12070
GATAAGGGCAAATTGTAGGTTTTATCTCAGGTTCAAATTTAAGATTTTAGCAGCACTCCAAACTCTACAATTTGCGTATAGTGGTAGCTAATCACTATATCAATCAAGATACAAGAAGCACTGCTTCACAAGATTCGATGACAAAATTAAAATATACCCCTGAAATCAGAGAAAGAGCGGTTCAATTATTGATTGAATCTGAAAAAGATTATCCATCGAATTGGGCTGCGATCACCGCTATTGCGCCTAAGATTGGTTGTACTCCTGAAACACTTCGTGCCTGGCATCAAAAGCATTTAGATCAGCAAAATCCTATTAAAGTACAACAGATATCTGATCAAGAAAAAATGAAACAAATGGAACGTGAAATTAAAGAATTAAAGCGTGCCAATGAAATTCTACGTAAAGCAGCCGTTTTTTTCGACCAGGCGGAGCTCGACCTCCCACACGAATAATGGTGGATTTTATCCATAACAATAAAGATCGATATGGTGTTGATGCGATTTGTAGGATTTTACCGATCGCAGCTTCGACCTATTATCGAAGTTTAGAGTAAGCGTCCGCTAAACCCCACTTTTTCTAACCCATTAATATCGCGATAGTGTCCACTGAATTTTAAGTGGACACCTATTATGGATTTAAAGACAATCTCAGACAGTACAGCAACACTAAAAAAGCCCCGCCGAATCTGTACAGTTTAGATCTCACAATAAATCCAGAACGTCGAGCGAAAAGGAGCCTATAAATAATTTTGTGTAATTGCTTTTTTATAAATTAAAGGTGATTGTTTAGGCAGTCACCGAATTCAATAATAAAACGTCTCATCACCAAACGGCAGTCGCGAATAGGCATATTCCACTTTTTAAATACCGTCTAACCCAGCATCCTAATCATAGAGCTAGCAAATTTAGATAACTATAACCAATGAAAAATGAGAGAGAATAGTTACATTAACCATTCTCTCCTGTTTTTAAATCAATGATTGCAGACAGCTTTAGCAAAATTTGAACCAACTGTATCAGGAATAATAGGTTCCATTTTTACGTAAACATCTGAATAACTATCAATCACTCTAGTTCCTTTATATTTTATTTCTGTTTTAAATCCTAATTGATCAGCACTACAATTTATATGCAATAAAGTTTTTGAACTGTACCAGGTTTGTCGGAGACTTTTTATTTAAGTTAGGCCCCCTGACCTAACGGGTTAATTTTATCATAGTACATTGCTTCAAAATTAAAAGGTGATACATAACCTAGTGCACTATGTACACGCTTTCTATTGAACCAATCTACCCAGTTTAATGTAGCAAGTTGTACACTTGCCAAACCTTGCCCTGTATGGGATGAAACTTTCCTGTCAGATCAGGAGGCCCTATCTTTCGCATTAGATGAAATTAAAGCTGCAGGCGGTATTCAAGCCTTTTCTGAAGTAAGTGACCTCGAAGCAAACAAAAATATTTTTCCTGAATCCCTTACTCGCCATTAAAAATGAAACTACCGGCTTGAATTTGAATCAGTATATTTTTGAATTCTTAGAACCTGTCGCGATGATAGGTTCACTTCAACCCAAACCCATCTAGGGTCGAAGGGTCAAAATTTTCATCAAACATAAACTCATCTGCTCGCTCTTTTTTTAACGTTTCCAGGGCATAAAAAAAACATTTCTCACATAACTGTAACTCATATCTTTCTCCGTCACGCGTAGAACCATAACCCCAATGTGCCGATAAAGTTCCAAACTCCAATTTCGTTGATTGGTTGCATACATCACATACAACATCAGTGACGACTTCTATCTGTTTCAGTTGTTTAATTTCCATATTCGGCTCCCAATATCAATCAAGTTAAACTCATCTACATGTTTACTAAAAAATTATTGTTTGGCTTTAATTACCATTAAAAAATGGATAAAAAATACTATATATAGAGATTTTATTAAACTACAAACACAATATATGGTATTTTTAGCCATTGTCCCACTATTAAAAATTATATGAATATTATGGTTTTATTTTCAGCCATTTGGCACAAATATGGGGAGGCATCACTGTATGTCTGTAAAAAAGAAAAGCATACTCAATTACCGCGTACCTGCAAAAAATATGCAATTAATGTGTTATCCAAAATGCATGCATGCCTACCAAGTCTGGATCGCCTTATTTTTCCAGCTTAATGAGAAACAGCAAAACTATCACTTAAAAGCTTTTACACAAAAAATTGAAATTCCTATTCTTCCAACTAATAAACCAAATCTCTATTTTTTTAGCAGCCATTTCAGGTGGATCTATGCCCATTTTTACAATAAAAACAAAACTGAGTTTAAATTCCAAGCTTATGAAAAAAATAACTCCTACGAATTTATTATTCAGGGTTTAAGCGAAGTAAAGGCCTTACTGTGTTCCGGATTACACCACTCCATTCAAGGCTTAGATATCATCGCACATTGGCTAAATGAACAATACTTAGCTGCACATCTGCAGGAAGTTTTCGGTCAGGAAATTTTAACAATCGTTCATCTACGAGAATTAGCAGAACTAACAAAATCGAAAAGCCCAGTCAGTTCTGTTTCAAATTATACAGGCCCACTGTCATTAGAAAAAATTCTGGCAGGAATTTCATCATGAATGGATATAGTTACTTAGAAGATACTCAAGAATTAAAACTTGAGTCGTTTCGAAATTTCTATCGAGCACTGGCAGAAGTAAAGCTAGAAAGTTTTCAAAATTCAATCAAACTCAATGACTTCATCAAACCTACTGAAATCGTTGAGCTTAACAATATTATAAATCAACAGCTTGCAGAAAAATCAATCAGTGAATATCCTCTGGTTCATTATCTTATTGCAATTATCAATACCCCATCAGCATATCTAGTTAATGCACTGAAATGGGCCATTTTCAATACTCAATGTATTGAATTGCTTGATAGCAAAGAACATGCAACCACCGTAGCTCATCTTTGTATGCGTTTTCGTTTAGCCAGCACAAAGCGAGAATACCATTGGCTTTATAACTTCTTACCAGCTCTCCCTATGGAGTTAGGGGATCTGCTTGAGTTTTTAAATAAAGCTGAAACCGAGAATAAAGAGTTAGTTGAACGCTCCACACCAAATTTAACAACAAAGCAAATAGGTCAACTGGCAAATATCCGCGTTATTTATACCTATGCGAATACGCAATCAGATCGTCAAAAAAGGCATCGGGAAAGCAGTCCAAGCACCCAAGAACCACCTCAAACTGATGTTAAAAAAACATCAAAAATAACACTTGACGATGAAAAAACCTATCAAACTCATTTTGAACATGGTGTGGCAAAATTGCCTATTGAAGAGAAAATCCTAGAAACTGTTGAAGATCATAATTTTGAGTTTAACTCACTAGAGCAATGCTCTATTACAGCTCAAATTAATAATCTCAAGAACAGGGTTTTACATAAAAATAAGAATGAGTTAATGAGTAAGCCAAATCCCCGAGTTTTCGATTTGCCTACTGCACAATATGTTATGCGCATTTTATTTGAACAAGCAGAAAACTCTCCAATTCATGCCTTACTTTTATTCTCAGTACTTAGTTTCACGCATTATGAAGATCTACTAGTATTACGAACGCGTTTCTTTCTAAACTCAAAAAGTAAAGAAATCCGCTTTAGTCATGAAAACTGTTTTTTCCGTCAAAGTATTGATAGCTCTAAATTTAAAGATACATTTTTAAAAGAATATATGCTCAATATTGGTAATTCTTTTACTATCCCCTTACCTAAAGTTTATTTGGATCAGATACTTCGACTAAAGAAGTGGGATAAAGCCGATATTGCTTCTGAGGTACAGGAGCATCTACGTAGAATCAGTAATGATCTTACTTTTCCGTTAACAGCTCAAAATCTTCCGCGTTTAATCAGTGATATTACGCTGAATGAACTAGGATATGAGTTAGAAAGCAAATTATTGGCAGGAGAAAATGTCAACAACTACACACCATGCCATTACTTCTCAATAAAAATTACTGATATTCTAGATGTCTACATTCAAACCCTTGATCTGGTTTTTCCTCAGCTTGACAATAAATATATTGAGGAATTTAAATCTCCAATTACGTTTGGCAGTCAGCAAGTACCTGATCTTCCATTTGTCCAGTCCTTTTTTTACCAGCTTGACCATCAAGTTCGGAATAATCCAAATCCCTTTCAGACGTTAAATCATTATTCACTCTGGCTGTGGCATGTTTGTATGCTCATCACGTCGGCACGACCAAGCGAATCTTTCCCACCCAATCTAGATTATATTGACCTCGACAATCAATTGATGGCTGTTGCAGATAAAGAGCAGCGTTATTCGGGCACCATTGGGCGATATCTACCGTTTAATGATTATCTTCGTGATGAAATACAGTATTACCTAAAATATTTAAAACACTTTCTCTCCCTCACTAAAGCTTATCTACCTCAAGAAAAAGTACAAGCAATTCATGAGGTCCTTGATGGCAAGCGTCTCTTACTCTTATTTTATGACTCAAAAGAATATATCAGAAATCTGGAACTCTCTGATATTCAAAAATACTGTACAGAAATAGCCTTACAACGTAATTGGACCCGTCATTTTACTCGTTATTTTTTTGCCCAATACTGTAATGAAGATGTAGTTAAGGGCATCTTTGGTCACGATGAGCCCATGCAAGAACTGTTTGACCGCTATTCAGCTTTTCAGACAACGGATTACGATCAAATTAGAGCAGCACAAGATAAGTTGGTCAAAACCTTAGCGCTTAAAAGCATGTCAAATTTCACGGGAATAATGATTACATGAGCAAACATCCTCACTCGCTCAAACGATTAAAGAAACATAGAGCAAAAAAAGCGTTTCATCTGCAACTATTTAGCGAAAAATGTTCAGAACTGACACCTGAAAATTATCCTGAAGTTTACCGGCAAGTTGATGACCGGCTTTTAGAGCACTGCAAATCCAATATCCGCAGCTATCAAATGGCACGTGTAGAATTTGCTAAATATATCAAGCGCTTTAATCTGTCAGCGAGTCAAAATTATCCAGTGCCGGCTGCACCCGTGAGACATGAAAGAACGTCACCACAGCAAAATATTGAAACCTTGAAATATGGTAAAAAGGTTACTCAATTTGTCAAAAATATGATTGATTATTGGGCAAAATCTAATAACTTCAGTCCGACCCAGTCACTCGGCTTCTGTTTGATTAGCTCCATCTTATTCAATGGCATTTATAACCATGCCGAACTGCAAAAGTTTTTAAAAATCATTTTAAAAACAAATAAATTTCAAAGTTTTTTAAACCTAAACCATATGATTACACTCGAAATCCCGAACCGGCATTTCGGTAATCAGCGTATTAATAACCCTGAGTTTTCAGTCAGCTATACCAAAACATTTGTGCTGCACGATATTGTGAAATGCTGGATCTACAGACTAAAACATCAAAAATTTGATTTATTTTCAGATATTGAAGATGCAGAAAATCTGATTAACGCTTGTATTATTGAATGCTTCCCTGAAGAGAAGGTGCGTTGTAAAGACCTGTTAAAATACGGTTTTTACTATACACAGTTCCTGAAAAACAGCGGACTGGATCAAATATCCATTTGTATCTTAAAAAATGAAATTTACAGTTCCAGTCCTCTCGAAAAACAATTAGCAGCTTATTTTATTCAGCCTGAACCCTCGCCTACCCATACGATTCAGGATGTTTGTGAAAACCCTCAGGACCAGTCTACAGTTACTATTGCATTAGATGTAGCCGATATTTTAGTAGAAATACGTCAAGCTATTCGTGCAAAAAACTATAGCGATCAACTCATAAAGTTATATGCCGGAGAACACTCTCCGGCCTTGGAACGTTTGCTGCTGTGGACCATTCTTCGTTCCAAATTAACGGAGCCACAACTGAACGATTTCAACAATATTATCCAGCAGCAGAAACGATTTAAGCGCAAGCTTATACGCGCAGATTTTCAGCCAATTAAACAAAGCTCTCTAAAAACCATGTTTTCACAGTTTGCAGTGCATTGGCTGCAGGCAACGCAAGACAAAGATATTTCATCATTTTCAGATGCTGATTTTGAAGATCTGTATGGAGAAATGCTTCTACTGAAAGCAGAGACAGCTCGAGCAACTCTACAAAAACGTCTACAGGAGTTTCATCACAAACAGACCTTATTTTTTAACGCACCCACTGTTGATCTGGATAATTTAGTCCAGGTAAAAATCTGCAGAACCGAATTGATCTCGCCCCATATTTTTCACCACATGCTAGAGCAGCTCGAAAATACTCAAGATATTTCGATTCAGGATAAAAATATATTTAAACTGATTTTTATTCTGGGGTTCAGAGTCGGACTACGGATCAATGAAACATTGAATATCTTTGTACGTGATTTATTTATTAGTGAAGATGCTGTGATGCTCACCATTCGCAACAATCGCAATAAAAATCAAAAAAGCTACTCTGCTTACCGCAAGATTCCTCTGCATCATCTACTTAAAGCAGATGAATTACATGCATTTAAAACATATAGTCAGAATAGAAAACGTCTGCTAAAAGAACAAGGAAAATCACTTGCACAACCGCTGTTTTTAAAACAGTCCTTAGAAGAAACTCATGAAAATGAAGTAAATTCTCTATTAAAACAATTGATCCAGTCATTTTTCGGCGAGCACAATTTTACTTATCACAGCCTGCGTCATTCAGCATTTAATCATCTCTATCTGGTTTTAAAACACTCACCGCTTGCTGATGCATTTACAGACTATACGCCAAATGAGCAACTACGCATCCGTTATGCATTGCTGCGAAACAGAAATACCCAACAGACGTGGTATGCCCTCTCGCATTTTTCCGGGCATCTGACACCTGAAACAACCTGTTCTAGCTATCTGCATTTAATGCATCTGGCGATCAGTTATCAGCTGAATCAAATGCACAGCCCACTTCCTAAAGAAGCCTATTTTAATATTCTGAAACATGATGAGGCTATTAAATATCCTGTTCAGCAACGGGCGATCAAACAGTTTTTATTTGATCAACTCACTAAAGACCGTTACAGGCAACATGATCATCAATATCAACCAGGGCAACAGAAATCACCTGATTCGCTGATGCTAGGAGCTCATGACTCAGAGATGACTTTTGAACTATTGCATCACATTCTTGCAGTAGAAAAAGAGCAAGACCTTCTGTTACCTGAAGCCATTCCTTTGCAAATCGCGCAAAAATTACGTGCCAGAGCTCTGCATTTGAAAACTTCCTGTGTAAACCAAAAAAAATCTTCCCGGCTGTTTACCACGGACTTTTTAAGGAAAGCTCCCGATGCATTAGTCACCATGTTACCGACCAATCAAGAAGAAAAACAGATCATCCATCATGTTCAGGAACGCTTCATAACTGTACATACTCAATATGAAAAACAGCTCAATACGATCTACTCAATTTATCTTGAAAAAGTTCAGCCCAATTCAGCCCAGTTAATTTTTGAACTGAATGAAAAACGGGAACTGAAGAAACTTCTTTCTTTTATTCATAGCTTATTTCCCAAAAAATATCTCCATTTAGAACTCTCTCAGCAGAGCAAGACAGAGCTCAAAAAGACATTACAGGATTTAACATTACGGGCAGAAAATTTCAGCCTAAATGAGGACGAACAGCGAATTAAGTTTTGCTTCAAGTGTAAAGATGCGAAGGCACTCGGCGTATTCAAGCTACTGATGTATCTGATGATTGTTTTTAATATTTAGATTTTCTGTAGCAGAAAATCTGAATCTAGAGAATCTGCAAATTACTATTTGATAGAACCAGTCATTTTTGTTCCTAGAAGTCCGTTTTTTACTGACCTAGGGTTAGATCCTAATTCCGAGCGAGACAAACATGCATTATTACTTATCCGTATCTATATTGCATTATATGTACTGACTGATGTATTAAATATTTGAGAATTTAGCTATACGTAGCTAGGGCTGTTTTACAGATCGAAATGATAAATTCATAAATTGCTTTTCAAAAAAAAGAAACTAATATGTTTCTTTAATACCCTAAAAGCAATAAATATGTCTACAATGAATAAGCCTTTACTTCAACAAATCAAAAAAAGACGAACCCAATTGGGCTTAAAGCAAGTTGATATGCAATCCCGTACAGGCATTTCAAGACAGCAATACCAAAAGCTGGAAAGTCAGGGCAACCCTCGATTAGAGACCTTAGAAATTATCGCGGCAGGATTAAATGCTCAACTGATGCTCATCCCTGATGATAAGGTTCATTTGATTAGACAATTATTGAATGATGAAATTAAAGTCACTATTGAAGATCAGGATGACTTAATGACTAACCCATGGAAGGGTCTTCTCGGAGGCGAGGAACCATGAATACTGTTGCCGTCCTGAAATTAACATTACATCACGCTGTCGTTGGATACTTGGCAGGATTTCAGAGCGGAAAAAATATTCTGGTTTTTACGGATTCTTTCCGATTTGATCAGCAACGCCAGACCTTGAGCTTGCTGACTTCCCCCTTGTATCCTCAAGCAGATAAGATTTTAGAAAAGACTTATGTTACACATCAGCGCTTACACCCCTTGCTATCAAACTTGCTACCAGAAGGCGCATTACGCGAACTCATTGCACAAAGCCTTAAAGTACATATAGACAATGAATTTCAGTTATTGGCAGCTTTAGGTCATGACTTACCTGGAGCACTCATTGCGACCCCATTAGATCCAGAAGAAATTCCAGATGAAATAAAATTCAAACTGCAGATCTCGAATCCAGATCAGATTTTAAAGCAAGAGATTCGAACAGATAATAAGTTTTCCTTGGCTGGCGTCCAAATGAAGTTTTCCATGAAAGCCAAAGATGGGCGTTTTACATTAGCACAGGCAATAGAATCCAGTCTATTAGGGGATTGGATTATCAAAACTCCTTCTTCCAGACATGGTTTTGTTCCACTAAATGAATATTCTATGATGAGCCTTGCCAAAACAGTCGGCATAGATGTCCCTGAGATTCGCTTGGTGGATATGGCACTCTTACAAGACCTGCCACCATTAAATTTACCCCAAGAGCAATATGCTTTCGCAATCAAAAGATTTGATAGACAGAGTACTGCTGATACTATAGAGCTTATTCACATCGAAGACTTTGCTCAGATCTTCGGCGCATATCCACATCAGAAATACAGCACCACAAATTATGAGCAGATAGGAAAGATCATTTATCAATTTTCAGATAACAAAATTCTTGATATTCAGCAATTTGCCAGCCGCTTACTCGTCAATATTTTGCTCGCCAATGGAGATGCGCACTTAAAAAACTGGAGTATGATTTATCATGATAAAAGTGCACCCAGATTATCTCCCGCATACGATATATTAATGACCAGTGTATATATTGAAAATGAGCGTCATTTCGCATTAAATCTTGCCAAAAATAAAGATTGGTATTTAGCTGAGATGAAACACTTTGAACAATGGGCTGAAAAAGTCGGTGTTCCATGGCGTGTTATTGAAAAACAACTTCACGCGATCATGGACAAAGCACGGTCAGTATGGCCAGTGCTATTACTAGACTTACCTATGATTTCTGTTCATAAAGAAAAATTAAGAGAACATTGGAAAAAATTGCATCCAGACTTTCAGATACTTACAGATGATTAGGGTAATCTGAAACCAAACTAAAATTTCTCAAACAAGTTCATCACGTCATTTTCCGTCAGTTTCGCTTCGCCCTCATGATCGGTACTTAGAATAGACTGTGCCAGTTCTGCTTTATTTTGCTGTAAGGCAAGAATTTTTTCTTCTATGCTTTTATTGGTAATCAGCTTATACACAAATACTGGCTTGTCCTGTCCAATCCGCCATGCACGATCTGAAGCTTGATCTTCAGCAGCAGGGTTCCACCATGGATCATAGTGAATGACCGTATCTGCGGCAGTTAGATTCAGACCGACCCCTCCTGCTTTCAGACTGATTAAAAATACTGGCACTTGTCCAGACTGAAATGCTGTAATGACTTCATCTCGCTTTTTGGTCTTTCCAGTCAGCTTCACATAGCCAATTTCTGCGTGATGGAGCTGTTGCTCAATCAGTTCCAACATTGAGGTAAACTGAGAGAAGATCAGAATTTTTCGCCCCTCCTCCACCATTGGAACGACCATATCCATCAACTGTTCAAGTTTGGCAGAGTGTGCCTGCCCGGTTTTCACTGAATCCAGCTTTAGTAAGCTAGGATGGCAGCACACCTGACGTAGCTTCAGTAAGGCATCTAAAATTTGAATTTGACTACGTTTAAAGCCTTTTTCTGCCACAATTTTCTGAATATTTTCCTGCATCGTGGCACGAACAGCCTCATATAACTTGGATTGCTGGTCATTCATATCAATATTGACTTCAATCGTAGTTTTTTCTGGCAATTCTTTGGCTACGTCAGTTTTCAAGCGACGTAAAATGAAGGGCTTAATCCGGTTGACCAGCTTTTGCCTTAACTCCTGATCACCGCGTTTTTCAATCGGATGACGGTACTTTTTATTAAAAATTTCTTGTGAATATAAAAATCCTGGCATCAGGAAATAAAATAGTGCCCACAGTTCACCCAAATGATTTTCCATCGGGGTACCTGTTAGACACAAACGATGTCGTGCTTTTAATTGGCGTACTACCTGTGCAGCTTTGGCACGCGGATTTTTGATATTCTGCGCCTCATCCAAAATGAGTTGATGATATTCATATTGCTTTAGTTGTTCTTCATCTCTCGCTAGAAGCGGATAGGTGGTTAACACAATATCATAGTGCGGAATCTGCTCAAAATTCTGATGGCGGTCGGGCCCCTGTAGCAGCAATACCTTGAGCTCAGGGGTAAATTTCTCCGCTTCTTTGAACCAGTTATGCATCAGCGATGTGGGTGCAACAATTAAGGCGGGACTGTCCTGCAAATATCCAGCCTGCTTTTCCATGAGTAAATGGGCTAAAGTTTGTGCTGTTTTCCCCAAGCCCATATCATCTGCCAGAATCCCGCCATGCTGGGTTTCCCTTAAAAACTGTAACCAGCCTAAGCCCTGCTGCTGGTATGGACGCAACTCCCCCTGAAAACCTTGTGGTGTCGGCAGTTGTTGCTGATAGCCTTGTTTGAATTTCTGTACAAATTGCTGCAGGCGATCACTGACCTGCCATGTCATCCCAAGATTATGCTGCAATTCTAATAATTGACTCGCATCATAGCGATCAATACTGCGCTCTTCTTGCTGTAAAATGCTCTGCAGATGTAACAATACCGGCTTAATATCCCTAGCGGATAGAGCCAAATCAGGTTGATCAACTGCAGTTTTCACGGTGAAAATTTGACTGTCATGCAGATGAATAAACGTCCGCGGATCAAGTAAATCAGGATTTACTCGCACCAAAGCTACGAGCGCATCAAGCAAATTATAAGAATTACCTGCACTGTCTTGAACCGTCGCCCCGATATTGAACCAGTCCTGCTGACCTTCAGATTCAGTAATAGAAATATTTAAATTTTCGACATATTGCAGGTTAAAGGGGCTGTTTTCCAGATGCTCTATCTGCCAGCCCATCAACTCAATTTGATTGATGGGCATCAGCTGTTTGATCCAGTCTCCATAGAAAGCAAAAACCATAGAATCAAGACGTTGTTTATCCAGTTTTAATTGCTGGTCATAACTAAGATCTTTCACCCACTTCAGTGATTCGACCAATAGCTGTAAACGCTGGATTGACTGTTGTTCCTGAACTAAGTCCCGAAGCTGTCGCACCATTTTGCCATGCTGCTCACCAATAAAACTGTCACCTGATGTACCTGCTTTTATTCGCCCACCTGCATAGGAGAATTCAATTTCGGCACAAACAGACTCTTCCCATTTCCAATCAAATTTATCTAAAACACCGAAGCGTAAAATTGGCTGGGGACTTCCCTCAAGGACATCAATATGCTGAATAGACTCGGGCTGAGGCAGATTTTTCACGTCTGAATATTGATGAGTCAGTTTCTCAAACTCTGGCAAGAGCTTAGCTGGAAGATCAGGCATCTGTAAAAAATGGTACAGAAGATTTGCCGTATATTCACCATATAACTGGCCCACCGTGTTCTGTTGAATATCCACATAACATGGTGGATGGCTCGCGAGAATCTGAATATGAGGATTTGATTTTAAATCGAGTCGAATATCACCATTGACCAATTCAATGTTTAAATGCTCTGTCTGTTTGTTTACACCTTGTTGCCAGATCAGTTCGATGTGATAGCCTTGTTCTGACCATTGAAGTGCAGTATGGCTCTTTTTTTTCCAGTACACATCGCCACTTTGAATAAAAGATTTGAAATGCTCCAATAAAATGCTTGAGATATCAAGATTGCTTTGATAAAAGCGTTCGTCGCTGTTTATTTTGGCGTAATAATAAATCTGGTTAAATAATTGTCGTTTTTGTTCAGGTAAAGTCAGATGCTTTCTGGTGATATTTTCATATTGGGTATAATAACTTTCCCCCGCAATTGAGCCGTTTTTATTGCGTCTGGCCTTCTGAACATCAACTGTCAATTTCTTTAAGCTGACAGACTGATCTAGCAGGTAAATTAAATAATTGTTTGTTTTGACAGATTGCTCTGGTTCAGTCTGTTGTAAATACCGTTTAAAATCATTCAACCAGCGCTGCGCCTGATCATCCCCCCGTTGGCGTTTTGCGATTCCCTGCGAGGATTGAGATTCAGCATAACGCTGTTGAAATTCCTGGCGATATTCTTGAAAGAATAACCGCGCTAAAGCAGCAGCATGTTTACAGTTATATCCAACTGGACAAGTGCAGTCATCATCGATTAAACGGTCTTTTTTAAGATTATAGGTAATCGCGGTATCGTAATAATCTGTCCCTTCAATTTGAGCATACATCGTGACATCATCATTTTCCTCAAAGAACTCAATCGTTTCCCTATCAATGTGTTTAGCATAGCTCAGACTGCGATGAAGAGTTGGATTACTAAAGCGAGATAGAAAATTGATCAATGAGGACATAATTACCAGACACCAAAATGTTTATACAATTATAACGGACAAAGCTGTCATTTCAGAACAGTAGCCGAACTGCTCAACCTGAGCACAGATTCGACTCACTCAATAGGAATATTGTGAATAAAGACAATCAAATTCTAGAAGTTAAACAGTTCATTGAGATCGAAAATATCCTGATAGAAAGTGATCATTTCTTCACAACAGTTAATTTTAAACCAAATAGGGTTAAAAGTTTTAGCATTGTTTCTAAGGTTGGATTTGCATCGAATCACTCTAGCTTCTGTAAAGTTTGAAGCGAAATTTTAGTGATCCTGGACATCTCATGTAATGTCAGATGCAACTCTGTTCTAATGATTTTATCCAAGTGAGTTTTCAAAATTATGCTTCATCCATAATCCATTCTTTAAAAAGAGCGTCCTCGATTTCATAAGTACCATTTTCTGGTTTAAAAATAATTTGTTTTTTTGATAAAGAACGTAGGGCCGATTGAATACTTGATACCGCAATGTTATCTACACCAATGGAATCAGCCAGATGTTGTCTAAATTGACTACTATAAAGTTCAACTTGTGATTCCGCTATGGCTTTTAAAATTAGCTGTTCTAATAGCTTAAACTCTCCCCATAATCCCGTAAAGTCTCGATGCCCCATTATATCAGCTATAAGCTGTTCCTTTGCAAAATCTATAGCCAGCATTGGGTTTAAGGCTAAACGCTCCACTAATGATCTTGCTAGTTGAGGACTTTGCTTCATATCTAAAAAAGCATGCCATAAAATTTCTTTATTCAAACTACGTCCTGTTGTTTGATTAAATACATCTGCCAAATGATCTATAAATGCTTTTGTTATATTTGGAAAAGGTAAATTCTGCCCATAATGAAAAAATGGAACACTACTCACAGAAAACATTTGTCTCAAGCCTTCTCGACTCGAACCAGTAAAAATTACCTTTACAGTTTCTTTATGCATATCTAAAGCGGTACGCAAACTGGCAATGGTTGTTTTATATTTTGAACCAGCTAAAGCCTGAATCTCATCAAGTAGCAATTAAATAGGTTTACCCTGCTGAGCCAGTTTAGTAATGCTAGATAAAATGCTGGAATTCACTTGCCCTTGTGCAAGTGTCACTTCGGCTTTTACACCTGCCACCTCTGTACTTAAAGAGCCAATATTTTTAATCCAATGTGTGGCTTTCCCCATTAAGCCATTTTGTTTTGAAAACTCATCAAGAGCTTTTACAAACTGCCCTTCACTATGCAGGCCTGCATCTAAAAAACTGAAATAAAAAACGCGCCATCCAAGCTGTTTAGCTAGAGGTGTAATATCTTTTCGTAAAAATTCCGTTTTTCCCATCCGGCGTGGGGGCAAAAAAAGTAAGAGAGCTAGCTAGCCCCGTTTCAAACATGCCTAAAATTTGTTTGGCTAGTTCTGTACGTGGAAAATGCCAGGGGTCATTGGAGATAATAGTCATTTTAATTGCTCAACAATGATTTGTTTTGTTGTCATAGATTGTATTAGATTGTAAATGTCTAATTAGACTTCTTTAATCTAATAGGATCTAATCAGCCAATAAAGCACCTTTTCACCGATCAATCGACACATTTTATAACTCCATTATTTTGTGGGTTAATAGACCTAGTCTTTGTTGCACAAACCTCTGCTAAAGGCTTATTCCGCAATATAATGCTCAAATGAATAAGCCTGCACCTAAAATCTATCGTACAAATAATTGGCCTTCTTACAACCAAGCTTTGATTAATCGAGGAAATCTCTCGATCTGGTCTGATCCTACGACCCAATGATATGCCCAACCACAAGGCAAACAAGGCTGAAATCAAATCTACTCTGATACAGCATTTCAATGCTGTATCATGATGAAATCCCTATTTCGACTCTCTTTACGTATGGTTACGGGCTTTGTTCAAAGCCTCATTAAACTCTGTGGCTTGAATTGGACAGCACCCGATTATTCGACCCTCTGTCGCAGACAAAAGCATATTGATATTGTGATTCGCTATCAGAAAAGCAGGAATGGACTTCATCTACTCATCGACTCTACGGGTTTGAAATTTTTAGGTGAAGGTGAATGGAAACGTAAAAAACATCAGCCTGAATATCGGCGCCAATGGCGTAAATTACATATTGGGATTGATTCTGAAACACTGCAAATATGTGCGGTTCAGCTGACGACGAATAATGTCAGCGATTCACAAGCGCTGGGGATTTACTTGATCAGATCCCTGAAGATGAGCAAATTGATTCGGTCTATACGGATGAGACTTATGACACGAGACACTGCCGGCAGGTGATTTCCGATCGGCAGGCCCATGCGGTGATTCCACCCAGAAAAAATTGCTAAACCCTGGAAAAATACCAAGCCTCACTCACTAGAGCGCAATGAATTACTTCAAACGGTTAAACATTTAGGCAGGAGCGTATGGAAAAAATGGGCGGGCTATCATCGTAGCAGTTTGGTGGAAACCAAGCTGCATTGCATCAAATCTTACGAAGCAATACTTCTCGGGAGAGAAACTCAGTGCAAGGAACTTTCAAAGCCAGATTAATGAGATTCATGCACGTGTGGCAGTGCTAAATCGGTTTACAGAATTAGGCCGACCTCACACCCAAGTCGTCACTTAAATTTGAATGGCCTGGGGTAAATCCATCTTGTGAATGTTTATGCAACAAAGCCGATTGAATATAAAATATTTTCATGAGGATTAATAATCACAATATTAAATCATATATTGTTATTATTTTTATGAAAAACAGCATCAAAACATAGGTGGATTTTAAAAACCAAAACATATAGAATGAAGTGACCAAAACATCATTAAATGATCTAAATTGATCAAAATTTTACCCCACTAAAAACCAGATACTATTAATTAAATCATATACTTATAATTAATGTAATTTAATGGAATAAATCTCGGTGACCTTGCCAAGGTTGGGGTCATTTAATGCATTACATGCCGCAGGAATATCGCGTAAAAAAAGACGTTAAAGCATCCTAAAGCAGATCAAAATCAACGTCAGCAATTTCAAAATCTCATAGAGTGTTTAGAAGGGAAATTGCCTCTGATTTACATAGA
>NZ_VOZT01000067.1:0-15750 GCF_013419625.1 Acinetobacter sp. YH12070
TGTACACAGCGCATTGGGTTATGTATCGCCTTTTGAGTTTGAAGCAATGTACTATGATAAGATTAACCCGTTAGGTCACGTGGCCTAACTTAAATAAAAATGTCTCCGACAAACCCGGTACGGTTCATAACGAATAGATTATTTCATCCCTATCCTCAGTACTTATTCCTCCTATCGTTCTATAGGATGTTTTTGTTCTAATAATTAATGGTTCTTTATAGGTCCATCTACTTATAGTACTGATATCCATATATTCTGTGATCATTAGATCGGAATAGGCTGACTCGTTTTTTACTTCAACCCAGTTAGGCTCATTAGCCAATAAAAATTGAAAATCTGGTTCGAGATTTTCTGTATTTGAGCAAGAAATCAAACCTACAGAAATTAAAACTATAAACATTAGACTTCTTTCATAATTCATTTTTTGCTCAGCTCTAAATTATAGATTCCTGCAATTAAATTGAATCTTAAGCCCAGTCTTTTTCCTCGATTACGATATCGATCGGCAAGGATTTTGAAAGTTTTTAAACTACCAAATACATGCTCAACCCCAATTCTTCTTTTGTTGATTTCTTGATTATAGATTTTTAGTTCAGGATCCTATTTACAGCGCTTTTTTGCTTTTAATGGCAACAAGCTATTTGGATACATTGCATAAATCCCTTGATAGCCTTTATCTGCAAGGATAAAGGCACCTGCCGGAATCTGATGTAAGTTTCGTTTGAAGAGTTCGAAATCATGTACAGCACCACGATCAGTGCATAAACTCATAATTTGCTGAGTTCTATAATGAATGATGGCCTGGACTTTGAAAGTATGTGCCTTCTTTTTGCCACTATAGCTTTTCTTCTGTTTTTTTAGGTCTTTGTATTGGAATTTCTGTGGCATCAACAATCACCACGTTCCAGTCGATGCCTTCGCCCTCAGGCAAATGCTTCGGTAAATTAAATAAATTGGACTTGATCAGGCAGTCCTCTACATGACGGACAATTCTTGAAGCAGTCGGCTCTGACACACCATAACTTGTTGCAACATGGAACAAGGTTCGGTATTCGCGCCAATAACTTAAGCACAGAAGGATTTGATCTTCTATGCTCAATTTAGTTGGTCTACCTTTAGCAGGAACATGCATTTTCAGTTGTTCAACCATTAAATCAAAGGTTGACCATGATATGCCGGTGTATCGCTTAAACTGTGTTTCAGAAAGCTTCTTTGAATCGATATATTTCATCCGCAGATTATGCATGAATATTTAAAATTTTTCGGTACAAATAATCAGCAAGAGACTGTTCGTTTTTTGATTTATGAAAGAGGCTTATTTTAAAAAGGTTAAATGAGCTCATTTTTGATTATTTTTAAATAAAATTTATTTTTCTCTTTATATACTATAAAGTCAAGGACTTAAGCTTATTAATGATAATTCAGTTGCTGATGATTCCTATCCAAACCCCTCGCCTCATTCTCCGCCAATGGCAAGACTCCGACACTGCTCCATTCATCCACATGTGTGCAGATGATGAGGTCATGCGTTATTTCCTCAAAAAGCTCAATGCTAAGGAAGCCACTGCATTTCTGCAACGCTTAAAAGATGCTATCGAAACACGTGGTTGGGGCTTATACGCTGTAGAGCTAAAAGCCACAGGTGAATTTATTGGCTTTATCGGTTTACACATACACCCGTCCGAATTTGAAATAGCCGATGCCCCTGAAATTGGTTGGCGCTTACTGCCGCAATATTGGCATCAAGGTTATGCCACCGAAGGTGCAAAAGCTGTACTTAAACATGCTTTTCGAAACTTAAGATTAGATAAAGTTATTTCCTTTACAGCAAGTTTGAACACACCATCAGAACATGTCATGCAACGCATTGGTATGCAAAAAGTCCGTGAATTTAATCATCCGCATGTACCAGCGGATCATCCATTAAACCGTCATGTACTCTATGAAATTCAGCGCAGTGATTATTTGCACATCCCCTTTTGCTAATTCAATAATTATTCACGGCAAAACTAAAGTACATTAACTCTGCCAAACAGTGGTTATAGGTGATGTTAAATACTTTAATTTTAGTTACCGCAGGATTTCGTATAAGACAGCAAAATCATTCATGTAATCATATAAAAAACCCCGCTAAGTGCGGGGTTAAGAAAAAATATCAATATCGATCACTAGCAATTAAAACATCTTGATGTGTAAGCTGAAGCAACTCCAACCTGTTTAAGCATGCTTAATCAAAATGTCATACATAATCAACGACATCAGTACATTGCACTTTAAAAATAGAATCTTGTGGAACAATAAAGCTTTCGCCAAAAGTATATTGAAAAAACTCGCCCTGCTCCCCAATTTGCACAACACTACCCCGATGTGATTTCAACACGTTCTTTCACATGCACCTCAAACGTCATAGGTTGTTCTGATATCAAAAATACACCTATAGTTTTTTGGCTACCATCTTCCATTTTTAAAACATGGCTCACCGATCTACCGCGATAATGAACCGTAGGCTTTTTACAACTGAGACGAAATCAAACTGATTTGACATAGTGTGCCTCACATAGCAATTTATTATGATTAATTATTAAGCAGTTTATATTAAACAATATAGTGGATTCAATCTTCCTCAGATTTAGATCTAAAATTTTGAAAAACCATGAATCAGAGTTGAACTTCAAATATATCAATAAAGATTTCAACTCAGCTTAGATTGAGGCTCTTCGTTATTTTCACATATGAATGTTACAAATTTTGTGTATGACAGGACTTATTTCATTTTTATCATTTTTTCAGCAATACATTTTAAAATTTGTTATATAGACCTAAACATATACAAATGACGTACTTAAATAGTTTAATTATAAATAATATATTGTTTTTACTTATTAAATTATTTAATTAAACATATTCCATTTACATTTTTGGTGCTAAGCATAACTTTTTAAATCACTATATTGAATAATAAAAAATTGATATGATGCCTAGCGAAATATAGAGATTTGCTTTATTAAATCTTTTGTTTACAGCAGCTTGCAATGGCTATCTTTTCCCATTTGGAAATAGACTCAGATCTAATTGTATAAGTCTGTGTAGCATTTTAAATTATTAAGCATCTATCAGCCTGTCTGATAAAAGACTTAAGTAAATCTCTCCATAATATGATTTGTGAATTTATTAATTTTATAAATTTACTCGGGTGAATATATGAAAAAGCTCCTAGGATTAGTTCTCGGTTTATCTGTGGGCCTTTCAGGCTGTGGTAAACAAGAAGCTCCTGCAACTGACGCCGCACAACAAAAAGACACTGCAGAAGTGCAAACTGTTACCATGGCTTCGACTGGTTCAGATGCTGATATTTGGCGCTACATTGCTTCGCTTCCTGAAACCAAAGAAGCTGGCATTAAACTTGAAGTGAAAAACTTCACTGACTATGTGTCTATGAACACTGCTGTAGCGAATAAAGAAATTGATGTTAACGCATTCCAGTCATATGCCTATATGGTTGCGTTTAACGACAACAATAAAGATAAAATTGCACCGCTTTCGACAACTTATTTAGAACCAATGGGTATCTATTCAAGCAAAGTTAAAAAACTTGAAGAGTTTAAAACAGGAGCAACCATTGCGATTCCAAATGATGGTGCAAACGAATCACGTGCATTATTACTGCTTCAATCTGCTGGCTTAATCAAACTTAAAGCAGATTTTGACGATGTAAAAGGCACACCTGCTGACGTAACTGAAAATGCGAAGAAAATCGTAATCAAGCCAATCCAAATGGCGACTGCGGTTCGTGTTAAAGACGAAGTTGATGCGATTGTTTTGGGTAATACCCTTGCAATGGAAGGTGGTTTAAACGTACTGAAAGATGCGGTTTACTATGAGCCAATCGATCAAAGTACAAAAATGAACGTAAACATTCTTGCTGTTGCTGCTGACCGTCAAAATGACCCAGTTCTACAAAAAGTAGGCGCGCTTTACCACACTCCAGCAGTTAAAGCTTACATCGATGAACATTTTGGTGGTACTAAAATTGATGTAAACAAACCAACTAGCTACCTCACTGAAGCAAAATAGTAATATAATTTCTTCAAATAAACAGGCAAAGTTTACTTTGCCTGTTTTTTCATTTTTGAACCCTTTTTGACGCTATGATCCAATTTAAAAATATCTCCAAGCATTTTGAGCTAAAAGGCCAAACCGTTACAGCACTGGATCAGATTAATCTGGACATTCCAGATGGCTGTATTTTCGGTTTAATTGGCTACAGTGGTGCAGGCAAAAGTACCTTAATCCGTTTAATTAATTTGCTAGAACGTCCGAGTGAAGGGCAAATTATTATTCATGATAAAGACTTTACTGCTTTAAATTCGGCAGAGCTGCGTCAAGAAAGAACCAATATTGGCATGATCTTCCAGCACTTCAATTTACTGCAAACCAAAACAGTTGCAGAAAATATTGAAATGCCGCTTAAACTTTTAGGTGTGTCTAAAGCTGAACGCCAAAAACGTTTAGAAGAGTTGCTCGAATTTATTGACTTAAAACATAAGAAAAATGCTTATCCAGATGAGCTCTCTGGTGGTCAAAAACAACGTGTCGGGATTGCCCGTGCGCTTGCCAATCATCCTAAAATTTTACTGTGTGATGAAGCAACATCTGCTCTCGATCCGCAAACCACCAAATCGGTATTGGCGTTATTAAAGAAAATCAATCAAGAACAAGGCATTACCATTGTCATGGTCACCCATGAAATGGATGTGATTGAATCCGTTTGTGATTATGTTGCGGTAATGGAACAAGGGAAAGTCATCGAACATGGCTCAACCTTAGAGATTTTTAGTCAGCCAAAACACAATACAACCAAAAACTTTATTCAAACTGTATTGCAGCAACAGCTGCCTGTTAATATTTTAAATAATCTAGAAAATCAAAACCATAACAGTATTTATTGTTTAAAATTTCTGGGCAGTTCGGCACAGGAAACCGTCATTCAAGCGGTAATTAAACAGTTTGATATTAGCCTGAATATTTTGTTTGCCAATATGACTGAAATTAATGGTGCGGTGATTGGACAAATGTTCGTTCAGCTATTAGGTGATGCAGCATTGATTCAACAAGCAGTGGCGTTCTTAGAACAACATGGCGTTGAAGTCACTCAAGCAGGAGTTCAGCAATGAGAGATTTAATTGTTCAATGGCTGACTCAAATTACAGCACCCTTTTGGAAAAGTTCTTTGTCTATGGATCAGTTCGTCACTGCCCTACAAGAAACTTTTCACATGGTGTTCTTTGCCATGCTCTTCGGCTGTATTTGGGGTTTTATCCAGGCCGTGATTTTATATGTCTCACGTCCACAAGGCATTTTGCCTAACCGTGTCATCTACCATGGTTTGAACCCGATTGTGAATGCGCTGCGTTCATTGCCATTTATTATCCTCCTGATTGCGGTCATCCCTTTGACCAAAGTCATTGTGGGTACTTCAATTGGTACTTGGGCTGCAATTGTTCCCCTCACAATCTATGTTGGTCCTTACATTGGTCGTCTGATTGAAACTTCGTTGCTTGAAGTGAATGACGGCATCATTGAGTCTGCTCAAGCGATGGGTGCATCTCCGCTGCAAATCATTACTAAATTTGTCCTACCAGAGTCTCGTAGCTCTTTAATTTTAAACTTAACGACTGCAACCATTAGCTTAATTGGTGCAACAGCCATGGCGGGTGCAGTAGGTGCAGGCGGTATCGGTGATCTTGCCATTTCTTATGGTTATCAACGTTTTGATAGTAGCGTGGTCATCATGACCGTGATTGTCTTGTTGATTTTGGTGCAAATTGTTCAAAGTCTGGGAGACTGGTTATCAAAACTGCGCTAAGCCTGCATAATTCATATATTTAAGCTCTCTTCGGAGGGCTTTTTAATGTTTAAGATTTGGTTTTTTTTAAGCTAAAATTAAACCAAAATTTTTTTTAGTTTTAAATTATTTTGACGGCAAATTAGCAACACCATAAAATTTAAAATATAACCTTCAATATTACGTTTACAAAAACTTGATTGAGTACAAAATATCAAAAGAACAGGATTTTATATTCCCCATGCAAACAATACTGCTAACACAAATTTTACGCTTAACTTTTTTCACAACGTGGATATTCATCACTTCAGCAGCATCTGCATCCATTGCTGATTATGACTATGTCACTAGTATTAAGGTAAATGATGTTGACTTAGCCTGACCCTTGCCTGCATCAAAAGCAAATGCATTAATCAGCAAAAATCCAGTAAAGCTTAAATATGAATATTCAGAATGTGCCGGCAATACTGAATTTCATGTCACATCAAAAGGTAAATTTCTAAAATTTGAAATTTATGCTGAGGACAATTCTCAAGTTAAAAATGATTCATTCTATAAAAATAAAAGCAGCTTCGCCCAACTTGGACAAACCAAAGGGAATGTTTGGATGGAATGGGATAAATCCACTCAAATACGCGTTAAAATTCAAATTGGGTCAAAACATCTGATAAGCCAATATGACTATCAACAATTTGTAAAAGACTTTACCAAAAGTGCAAAATTAGCCAATCCAAATGAAGTGGCTTATGTGATTTTACTCTCACCGACTCATGCAAAATCCGTGCTGAAAGAGCCGCATAACTATGATTTACCCTATATTGGCAATCTAGCCTTCAACTTTAAAAATAGCAAATTAATAGCTTTTTCAGTTAATCAAGGTATTGCTTGCTAAACCGTGATTGTCATACAGCGTTTATTGCTTAAACAGTGAATTTATAAATCTGCATAAAGCCATGCAATAAACGCAAGTTTGATCTCAGAGCATGCTAAAATCAGCAGCTGTTTTCGCAGGGACTCATCTATGCACTTTGTACATCTTGGTATTTTTACAGAATTTTCCATTACTGAATCTATTGTACGTATACCTGATCTTGTAAAAGCTGCAGCTGCAGATGAAATGCCCGCTCTGGCCATTACTGACCTTTCAAATCTACATGCTGCTGTAAAATTCTATAAAAAGTGCTTAGATAAAGGCATTAAACCCATATTTGGTTCAACCATTCGTTTGAATGATGCTGAACACAAAGCTACTCTTCTAGCGATGACCAATAAAGGTTGGCGCAGTCTAACAGAGTTGGTTTCTGAAGGTTATATTTCAGGTCAACAGCTTGATATTCCTTGCGTAAAAAAAGATTGGATTTTAAATCAACACCAAGACTTGATTGTTTTACTGGGTATGCAAAGTGATGTCGGCAAAATGCTTTGCTCTTCCAACCCGCAAAAAGCTGAACCACTGTTAGCTGAATGGGTCGAAAAATTTGGCAATCGTGTTTACTTGGCTATTACCCGAACTGAGCGCTCGGGTGAAGAAGACTTTATTCACGAAGCAGTAAAACTTGCGAAGAAATTTAACATTGGTGTGGTTGCTCATAACGATGTGCATTTTATACGTAAAGAAGATTTCGAGGCACATGAAGCACGCGTTTGTATTGCCGATGGTTATGTCCTTGGTGACAATCGTCGCCCTAAAAATTATAGCCCTGAACAGTATTTTAAAACTGCCGAGGAAATGACGGAGCTGTTTGCAGACATTCCAACGGCTATAGAAAATACCTATCACATTGCACGACGCTGTAATGTGTCACTACGTTTAGGCTTCCATGACCTTCCCGATTATCCAATTCCTGAAGGTCATACAATTGACACCTATTTTGAACATTTATCAAAAGAAGGTTTAGAAGAACGTTTAGCGCATTTGTACCCTGTCGAACAACGTGGTGACGACTGGCCAGAAATTCGTAAGCCTTATGATGAACGTTTGGCTTATGAAGTCGGGATCATCCTGACTATGCAATTCCCAGGTTATTTCCTAATTGTCATGGACTTTATTCAATGGTCTAAAGGTAATGGCGTGCCTGTTGGTCCAGGCCGTGGTTCGGGTGCAGGTTCCTTGGTTGCCTATAGTTTAAAAATTACCGACCTAGACCCACTACGTTATGGCCTACTGTTCGAACGTTTCTTAAACCCTGAACGTGTATCAATGCCCGACTTTGACGTCGATTTCTGTATTGCAGGTCGTGACCGTGTTATTGACTATGTTGCACGCACTTATGGTCGAGATGCGGTCTCTCAGATTGCAACTTTCGGTACCATGGCGGCAAAAGGTGCAATTCGTGACGTAGCCCGTGTCTTGGGTAAATCTTATGGTTTGGCTGACCGTATTTCTAAAATGATTCCAACCAAGCCTTTAGGTTTAAGTTTGGAAGAATCGATTGAGGCCGAACCACAGCTCAAAGATATTGTGACCAATCCATCTAACCCAGATAACGACGATGCAGCCGAAATTTGGGAAATGGCACTCAAACTTGAAGGCATTACCCGTAATACAGGTAAACATGCCGGTGGTGTGGTTATTGCACCAACTAAGTTAACTGACTATTCGGCTGTCCTATGTGATGCAGATGGAACTAACCGTGTAGCCCAATTCGATAAAGACGATGTGGAAGCTGCAGGTCTAGTTAAATTCGACTTCTTGGGCTTACGTAACTTAACGGTAATCGAAGATGCCATTAAGCACATTAATGCCCGTCCAGATATCACTACACCTGTCGATATTTCCTTAATTCCTTTGGATGACAAACCTGCCTATGCTGTGTTCGCAGATGCAAACACCACAGCAGTCTTCCAGTTTGAATCCGTCGGCATGAAAAAAATGCTGAAAGAGGCACGTCCAAGTAAGTTCGAAGAAATTATTGCTTTCGTGTCTTTATATCGTCCAGGCCCGATGGATCTGATTCCTGACTTTATTTACCGTATGCATGGTGGCGAGTTTGAATACTTACATCCATTACTAGAAAGTGTCCTTGAACCGACATACGGCATTATGGTGTATCAGGAACAGGTAATGCAGGCAGCGCAGTTCTGTGCTGGCTATAGCTTGGGTGGCGCGGATTTACTTCGTCGTGCCATGGGTAAAAAGAAAGTCGAAGAAATGATTAAGCACCGTCAGATCTTTACTGAAGGTGCTGCAACCAAAGGTATTGATGCAGATACGGCCAACCATATCTTCGATTATATGGAAAAATTCGCAGGCTATGGTTTTAACAAATCCCATGCCGCAGCCTACGCCCTTGTTGCATATCAAACCGCTTGGTTAAAAGCACATTTCCCTGCTGAATTTATGTCAGCAGTGATGACCTCGGAAATGCAGAATACCGATAACGTGGTGTTCTTGATCGATGACTGTCGTATTAATGGTCTTGAAGTCTTGCCACCTTCGGTCAATATGTCTTTATATAATTTCCATGCCAGCGATCCAAAAACCATCGTCTATGGTTTAGGTGCGATCAAGGGTGTCGGTGAAGCTGCCATGCAGTCTGTGATTGACTCACGTATCCAAGATGGCCCATATAAAGACCTGTTCGACTTCTGTCATCGTATTGACCTGAAAAAAATCAATAAACGTACCCTTGAAGCATTGATTCGTGGTGGCGCACTGGATTGTTTAGGTTTAGAACGTGCTGACTTGATGGCACAGCTCCCTGAAGCCGTTCAAGCGGCGGATCAAGCACGCACTAACCGCGAAACAGGCATGATGGACTTGTTTGGCGAAGTGGAAGAAGTTCAGCGTAAACCTGCCAAACCTGTCAAACCGTGGTCAGATGAAGTTCGTCTCAAAGGTGAAAAAGACACACTCGGCCTTTATTTAACAGGTCACCCGATTGATGTGTATCGATCAGAGCTAAAAGCCTTTATTTCACAGCGCATTAATGAGCTTACGCCTACACGACGTGGTGTCACTACAGTATTTGCAGGCCTAGTCGTCGATATTGCCAACTTCCCGAACCGCATGATGGTGACGCTCGATGATGGTACTGCACGTATAGAAGTGTCTGCGAATCACGAACGTTTTAACCGCTTCAAAGACGTGATTCAAAACGAAAAAGTGGTGGTGATTGAAGGTGAAATTTATGAACGTGAAGGTTTTGACCGCCCTATGGGTCGCTTAACTAAAGCCTTCAGTCTGAACGAAATCCGTCAAAAACGTGCCAATGCAATTCAAATCAAATTAACGCCGGAACATTTTAGTAAAACGCTCTCACGCGACATCCAAAATATTCTACTGCCTTTCTGCAATGTCGATATGTGTACGCATATTCCTGTGCAGTTATATATTGACTATCCATATGCGACGGCTGACATTCATTTGGGCTTAAACTGGAAAGTTGCCCCGCTAGATGAGCTACTGTCTAAGCTGCGTGACTACTTTGGTAAAGAATCTTTGCATGTTGAATATCATGTCAAATCCAAAGCAGCCAAGGCGGTGAGTTATGAACAAGCCTCTATTCCTGCGCAAGTTCCTCCACCGCCAGATGGAATGAGCATGGATGATGCCATGGATTTATACCAAGCAGAAGCCAATCAATTTTCTTAAAGTTTAAACGCTGTTTGAACTGCTTTTTTAAATAAACAAATTGGAAATATCATGAATCAAACTGACAATGCTGCGGTTTCAGCACATCTCTCTCATGTGCGTATTGTCATGGTGAATACAACATTACCCGCAAATATTGGTAGTGCATTACGTGCCATGAAAACCATGGGACTTTCAAAGCTGGTCTTAGTTGCACCTAAGACTTACCCGCATCCAGACATTAATGCCTTGGCTGCCGGAGCTGTCGATTTAATAGATCAAATTGAAATTGTTGAATCATTAGAAGATGCCATTAAAGATTGTCATATTGTCTTTGGTACTAGTGCGCGTAGTCGTACCATCCCATGGCCTTTACTTGACGCTCGCCCTGCTGCCGAAATGTCTCTCAAAGCGGTCTGTGAACAACAGCAAGAAATTGCCGTGGTGTTTGGCCGTGAAGACCGTGGTTTGACCAATGAAGAATTGGCAATGGCCAACTACCACGTCACTATTCCAGTAAATACTGAATATGGCGTCTTAAACGTTGCCCAAGCGATTCAAGTCATTTGCTATGAAATGCGCATGGCCGCCCTTGCACATACTGAGTTAACTGCAAATCCTGATGCCAAGATGCATGTTACCAATGACATCGATATGGAATGGGATGAGCCTTTGGTGACCCATGAAATGATGGAACAGTTCTACCCGCATATTGAAAAAATGCTGGCAGAGATTGAATTTATGGATCCAAAAAATCCAAGATTATTACCTTTACGCTTGCGTCGCTTATTTGGACGTATACAATTAGATCGTATGGAATACCACTTATTACGTGGCATCTTTAGCCGAGTACAGGCTTTAAATAACGGAACATGGAAAAAATCTACAGACAATGAGGATCAATCTAATGCTTAAGCAGCTCAAAGAAGATATACAAGCTGTATTCGCGCGCGATCCTGCTGCACGAAATACGCTCGAAGTCTTAACGACTTATCCAGGAATTCATGCCTTAATCATGCATCGTATGGCACATGAACTTTGGAAAAAAGAGTGTAAAGGCTCAGCTCGTCTATTATCTTCTTTTAGCCGCTTTGCCACAGGCATTGAGATTCATCCGGGTGCGAAAATCGGTCGTCGTTTCTTCATTGACCACGGTATGGGTGTGGTGATTGGTGAAACAGCTGAAATTGGTGATGATGTCACCCTTTACCATGGTGTGACCTTAGGGGGCACAACTTGGAATAAAGGCAAACGTCACCCCACCTTGGAAGATGGCGTAGTGGTTGGCGCTGGTGCAAAGATCTTAGGCCCATTTACGGTAGGTAAAAATGCCAAAGTCGGCTCAAATGCCGTGGTGACTAAAGAAGTTCCTGCGGATACTACCGCTGTAGGTAATCCAGCACGCTTTATCACGAAAGATAAGCCAAAAGATGAAGCTGAAAGCCGTCGTCGCGATTATGCAGAAAGTATTGGTTTCCAACCGTATGCTGCAACACAAGACCAAACTGACCCAATGTTAGAAGGTATGCGTGTGTTGTTAGATCGTATTCAGCACAATGAAAAACGTATGAATAATTTGTGTCAGCGTTTGTCTCTCCTTGACCCAACGTTCAAAAAGCAACAGCTCAATGAACAACCTTTTAGTCAGGAAGAACTTAAAATCATTGAAGATGTGCGCCGCGAATGCGAAGCTCAAAGTAATCAATCTAAAGCTTAACCAAAAGCAATCATAATAAATTGCCTTTAACTTGCATGTTGTTCAGAGTTTTTTTAGACTGACCAACATGCTTTTTTGTATAAAATAAATTAATGGATGAATCATATGACGCTTAAGCCCTTGGCAGTTGCTTGTATTGCTTTAACCCTTGCCGCTTGTGGAAGCGCCCCAACTAAAAATAATGCACCTAAAGATGCCATGATTTTTGTAGAGCCTGAACTGACTCCACCGTTCTACGCACTCAACCCATTCAACTACGATGCGCCACCTCCTTTTGAATTAAATTTACAAAAAGCTGCAGCTCAGCCTGTGACTAAGATGGTGGTAACTAGCCCGACCGACCCATCTAAGCAACTGACACTTGAAGAAAACCGTCTGATTATCCCAATTGTAGACAGCAAAGTACGTTCAATGAAATTTGCTGCTTTAGCGGGTGATAATGAGATCGACATTACTGAAATTGATGATTTCTTACAGCTCGTTGAAGGTAAAGCACGTCACTATCCACCACGTTTTGTTCAACGCCAAGAACGTAAAGGGTTTGAACTTAAACTTAAAGAAGTGACGCAAAAATTAGATACCCTTGCATCTAAAGACAACGCTTCTTTTGATGTTTTAGTACGTGCATTTAAAGCCAGTGTGATGGCACGTAACCTTGATTTGGGTTCTGTATACACCACTAAATCATTAACTTATGCACAGCGTATTTTAAAAATCAACCAAGATGATGCTGAAGCAAATTTCTGGTTCGGTTTCGGTTTATCTGAAGGTGGCGGTCAACGTGAAGCGATTCCATACCTAGACAAAGCGATGAAAGCGGGTGTTCAAGAAGCGTATCTTTCTGCAGCAAATAACTATATTGCCATGGAACAAAAAAAGAACGCCATTCAGGTTTTAAAGAACTATAAAGTTAAATATCCACAAGAAGGCGAAGTCGCTGACCGCTTAATTCAAGAAATTGAAAAGCAAGGCCGTTGGAATGTTTGGCAAGTTCTAAATCCACCTAAAGCTACATCTTAATTGTAACGATTTAGAAAATTCTTTTGAAAAAAGACCGTTTTAACGGTCTTTTTTCATTTAAGGCGAATTGAAAATCCTGACAATTATCGTATGATTTGAAGATACCTAACCTTATGCACGGCCTCTTTATGCAGCAAAATATTAAAAAAATACTGCTCCTTGGAATCATAAGTACAAGCGTACTGAGTGGATGTCAGGTCGTCAGTGTCAAAAATCAAAAACTCAATGTTTCGATTGCCAATGAACGTGAAAGTATTATTTCTCGAAACAAACTCAGTGAAGCCAGTTTAAATGTCTTGTCGATGACAGGTCGTGAAGCCAAAGCGTGTATAGAAGACCCGAAAGCCTGTGTTAATGAACTACAACAGATCCCTCAAATTCAAGATGAACAATTATTGTCTACGGCAAGTGAATTATATTTAGCCAAAGCCATCGAATATGAGTCTTCTTCAGCCTGTAAATTAGGTCTTCTCAGTAGCCACAAATCAGAAGAAAAACAAAAAATTGAACAAGACACTTATAACAAATGTTTAGATCAACAGCTGACGCTACTGGATAAAAGTATTCGCTATAGCTACGCCTATATGTTTAAAACCAAACGTGCGCCTGCTGACCGTATTTTTGATAACCGCCAAGTTCAAATCCGAGATTTCTATAATCAAGGGATTGCTAAACTTGTTAGCAGCTATGCACTACGTTATAAACCGCAAGAAGTCACCCAACAGATCAAAGTCGGACAAACCACCTATCATATTGACTTCAGCCATTACCCAGAACTCAAAAATCGTAAAATTGAACAATTGATGTCAACCTATAACCTCAACTTCTCAGGTTTACGTTCAATTACCCGCCGAGATGGTTTTGGTTCCGAATTCCTTGTGGTTTTACCCGAAGAACATACAGTTGAAACAGGCAAAGCCAAATACATTATCAACCCAATAGATTTTAAATATCCGTCTGGTTCAAACCCTAATATCCATCAAGCGCGCTATTTAGCTGCAACCTTAACAGCGGAACCTGTAAGCACCACAACTTCAGTTGATCAAATTTTAAATCAGCATGAGTTTCAAATTAAGGCTTACGACCCGTACAAATATGAACAGGTCAATATTGCCAATAAAAACTATGCCCTTGCAGCCAATTTTTCTGCACCTTATGGTCTTTGGTTAGCACAAAACAACTTGGGCAAGGCAGCGTATTTATCCCTGATTGACCGTGATGAAAAACTCACGATGCCACATTTATACATGCTTGAACCATATAATCCTGACAAAAAAGTCATCGTTTTGGTACATGGTCTTGCTAGTAGCCCTGAAGCATGGATTCGTCTCACCAACGATATTATGGGCGATTCTGTGCTACGTGAGCATTATCAAGTGTGGCAAGTGTTCTATTCAACCAACATGCCGATTATTGAAAGCCGCTTCCAAATATATTCCATATTGACTCAGACCTTTAATAAAGTCGACGCCAATGCAGCGGCAAAAAAAGATGCGGTTTTAGTCGGTCATAGTATGGGCGGAATTATTGCTCGACTACTGGTTAGCCAAGCCGATACCACACAATCTGCTTTAAAAATGATGAACTCACGTCAATTAAATCAGTACCGCAATATTCCAGTCGTGAAGCAGCGTATGGTGATTGACGAAATTCCAAATTTCAGCCGTGCGATATTCTTGGCTGCACCGCATCGTGGTACTGAATACGCAGATCGTTGGTTTACCAAAGCTGCTCGAAAAATCATTAAACTTCCAGGCGCTTTCTTATCGGCCATGGGTGATGTCTTAACCCAAGAAGAAGACCTGAAAGATTTATTCCGTGAAATCGACCATGGCTTAATCCAAAATGGACCAAGTGACTTAAGCCATCAATCTAAATTTATTGCGCTCACTGAAGATATTCAACCGCGTAAAGGCTTGAAGTTTCACTCAATTATGGGAAATAACACAAACAGCCAAGATAAAAATGTAATCTCGGATGATGTGGTGCCATACACCAGTGCGCATTTAGAGGGTGCTGTTTCAGAAAAGATCATTAAAGGTGGTCATTCAATTCAAGAAACCCCAGAAGCTGTACTCGAACTGCGCCGTATACTACGATTACATTTGATTGAACTTGGCCTCTATAAACCATAATCCAATACAGCATTTAATTTGATCTACATATTTTAAAACCGATCTCAGGATCGGTTTTTTTCATTTCTGCATTTACTTGAATATGCCAATATTCACATAATTATTATATAAGCCTTTATTTTTTAATCATTTTAAAACTCAAAATCACTTGTTAAATTTTATACAAATCTTATATTATAGCTAAATACTAAATAAATCATTACAGTAATCTTTAAACAATTTATCAATATCTTTAACTCTAAATTTATTGCGAATCATTTTTACTCGTGACCACATTTTTTCTATAGGATTTAAGTCCGGGCTATAAGTTGACAAAAATAACTAATCATGCGAAAAAAGTTTTTTTAGTTAACAGATGTTCACACATGCCTCGAATTGTTTCTGTACCACTTAGTTTAGAACAGCGAGAACGACTCATTTTTCTGGCCAAGCATGCAAAACATTGGCGTGAAAGACAACG
>NZ_VOZT01000068.1:0-14493 GCF_013419625.1 Acinetobacter sp. YH12070
TTCGCAAGAGATGCGATGGATGTCTGATTATTTGTAGTCATAAATTTAAGTCCCCACTTGTTTCTAAGTGGGGACTAAATTAAGGCTTATAGGATGAATTCATAAGGTGTGTTCAGCGGACGCTTACGCTTTAACTTCTGTTGATGATGTTGCAACATCAACACAGATACAAACTCAGCATCAAATGGATATAGATCCTAATCTTGCTAACGCTACTAAAGATACAAATTCTGAATTAAAAGCATATTTTATTCATGTCAAAATTTTATCTTTAGATGGCAACCATGATCCACAAACATCTGATGGTGGTGTGGTTTATTTTCATGAAACAACCGAACAGAATCCCAAAGAATCCTTTTTAAAACAATGGGAAGAAGATCCTGAAATGCAGGTTGACTATAAAAAAATGACCGCAATATCAAAAACTAAAAATTTGATTTTTTACATTCAGGATCAAATAGATGAAATTCCTCCTGAACAGGCATGGATGTATAGAGAAGAAAATTAATCGTATCTAAGGGTTTCATACTGTAAATTTCTTCATCGATAAATTTTGATACAGTAAATATAAACACAGCAAGCCGACACCAATACAAAAGCCCAGTACCCCTGTGATTAAACCAAAATGATCAGATAAATAACCGGCCGCAATAATTGGAATAATGGTGCCTAGATATCCAATAAATAAATAGGTCGAGATCACCGCAGCACGGTTTTGATTGTTGGTCATTTGATGAACTAAGCCAAATGCGCCTAAAAGCCCCAGACCATGACCGACACCCACTAAAATATCGCTAATAAAAAACAATGCGCTCCAATGTTGGGTCATACATAGCGCAAGGAGCGCATAGCTCAGTATTAATACCATTAAGCCGGCATTGACACATTTTGCAGAAGGAATCGATTTCGCCATAAATTGCACGACAGCGGAAACCAGCAAGATACTTGCAATGGCACTACCACTGACCAAAGGGCCATGCCATGGGATCGCATCTTTGACGAAAGAGGGTGCGAGTGATGCAAATAAGCTGAAGGAGCCAAAGGCACAAAAGGCAGTCAGTCCAGCGATATAAAATCGTGAATGATCACGCTTTTCAGGCAATTCCAAATGTGGTGCCACTGAAAAAGGCTGCGGCTCAAAATTCGGTGTGCGAATAAAAAATAACCCTATTAGACACGCCAACCCCCCAAAGATCACAGGGATATAAGGGGTGACTAAAGGCTGTTCCGAAAATTGGGCAATCACCCCACCAATAAATGGGCCAAGACCAAAACCAATCACGGTAATGATTGAACTCAGCTGCGGTGCATTATTTTTATGCTGTTCAGGAATGGTATAGACCAAGCCAAGCATAGCTGAGGTACTAATTAAACCCGAGGCAATGCCGATAATAAAGCGACCGATAGATAACCACAGTGCATTACTGGCAAACACTGATAAGCTTAAACCTAAGATGATGCACGCCATACCGATTTGCAGGGTTCTTAAAAAACCAAAACTGTTACTGGTACGACCTAAAAACAGCAAGGTCGCTAGGCAACCAAACATGTAGGCAACAAAGATATAGGTGATATGACTCGGCAGCAGTCCCCAAAGTTGTTGATAAATGGGATACAGAGGACTAGCTAGCGCTGTACCAATAGTGCCCATACAGAGTGCAAGGCTCACCATGATAAACGGTCGCCAAGAGGGAGATGTGGTCATTTTAAAGTCGCAGAGGTACAGCCAATAGGGTCAATATTGTGCTGTATGAGAAAGAAGAATATATGGACTCAGTTTAATGCCGATTGTTTTCCATGGTCAAATCACAGTTGTAACGTTATCCATAGCGTTTAAGCAGTTTTACAAATTCTTCCAGTTCTGCTTCATTGATTTCAACATCTTGAGGCAATACATGATGGCGTAAATGTGCTTCGATTAATTCATTCATTAATCCATTTACAGCACCTTTGATGGCCGCAACCTGTTGTAATACCTCAATACACCCTGCTTCGGGTTGCTGTAAAGCCAGTTCAACCGCATTGACCTGACCTTGTAGACGTTTAACCCGATTTAAAATCTTTTTGTCCTGATGTAAATGACTCAACACTTTCTCCAGAAAATAAATATACTATGGGGGAGTATATTTAAGCATAGAACCTAATGAAAACTTCCCCATCCATCCGAATTCATCATCATCAATTTGATGAAGGTAATCCACTCGCACAAAAACGGATCTTAATTGCCACTATTTTAACGGCAGTCATGATGTTGTTAGAAGTTATTGGCGGATGGATTTTTAATTCGATGGCATTATTGGCTGATGGTTGGCATATGAGTTCACATATGTTGGCATTAGGCTTGGCCTATTTTGCCTATCGTGCGGCACGCCACTATGCCCAAGACGCTCGTTTTAGCTTTGGAACTTGGAAAATTGAAATTTTAGCGGGCTATAGCAGCGCGATATTATTGATGGTCGTTGCTGCATTTATGGCTTTTCATTCGGTGGAACGCTTATTCAACCCGGTCCAAATTCATTATAACGAAGCAATCCCTATTGCGATTTTAGGTCTGGTGGTGAACTTGATCTGTGCTTGGTTATTGCATGATGACCATCACCATCACCATCACCATCATAGCCATGAGGAGCAGCATGATCATCATCACGACCTCAATCAGAAAGCAGCCTTCATGCATGTGGTTGCTGATGCGGTGACTTCTGTGTTGGCGATTGTGGCTTTATTTGCTGGAAAATGGATGGGCTGGGGATTTTTAGATGCGCTATTGGGGATTGTTGGTGCGGTACTTGTTGGTAAGTGGGCCATTGGGCTGATGAAAGAAACTGGACAAACATTACTGGATGCGGAAATGGATCACCCTGTCGTTGATGAGATTCGAGAGATTTTAATGCAATTACCTGTCGACGTCGATGTAACTGATTTACATGTATGGAAAGTGGGTAAAGGTCAGTTTTCATGTATTGTGGCCTTAGAAACCAGTCAGGCATTGAGCGCAGATGAAGTGCGTCAAGCGCTGTCGATTCATGAAGAAATTGTACATGTGTCTGTTGAAATTAATTCACCTGATGCAGCTTAATATGTTCCACGTGAAACGGCATGTAGCTATTGCGTAATGAACTGAAAAAAGCCCAAAACTTTGACACGTTAGGGCTTAGAATGCTCAATCAATTAAATGTTGAAGTTCTGTCTATGTTGAAAAAAGTATGTGCGTTGGCGTTGAGTACCACCCTTTCGACTTTTGCTTTAGCAGATGCGGCACAGGTTCAAAAGCTCTTGGCAGAAAAGCACCCCAGTTTAAAAATTGAAAATATTCAAAGTACCGAAATGCCGGGCATATATAGTGGCTTTGTTGAAGATCAAGTTTTGTATTTGAGTGAAAATGCGGATTATGTGATCGCAGGTTCTATGATTCGTTTAAAAGATCAAAAAAATCTGACCAAACAATTGATCCTCAGTCAGCAAAAAACTGAGTGGAATAAACTTCCATTACAAGATGCGATTAAAACAGTCAGGGGGAATGGGAAGCGCCAAATCGCGATCTTTTCTGACCCAAATTGCCCATATTGTAAGAAGCTTGAAGTAGAGCTGGCAAAACTCAATGATGTGACCATTTATACTTTTGTCACAGCGATAAAACCGCAGTCGTTGGCGCCATCTAAGCAGATTTTTTGTGAGTCAAACCCTGTTATGGCCTGGGATAATTTAATCAATAAGGGAATTCAACCGAAGTCAGCGAAAAGTTGTGCAAACCCCATTGATCGAAATTTAAAATTAGCTAAAAGCTTAAAACTAAGTGGTACACCGGGAATCGTATTTGCCAATGGTTCGATCTTAACCGGTGCTTACCCTGCTGCTGAATTAGAATCGATGTTAAAAGAGATCAAATAATTTCAGCTGTACGTCATGAATAAAATATAAATAAAAAAATACCCGTCTACAGGCGGGTATTTTAATGGCGCTATAAAAATTAGACGCGGGTTTTTTTCGTTACAAGGTTATAGATAAACAACACGATGATCGCACCAATGACGGAAGCGATAAATCCTGCAGCAGAATTTTCTCCATATAGACCTAATAAACGTCCGCCATAGGTCGCAAGTAAGGAACCTGCAATCCCGAGAATGGTGGTCATGATGAAACCGGCTTTGTCATCTCCAGGATGGATCGCACGTGCAATTAAACCAGCAATAAAACCAACAACAATCGCAACAATGAGTGACCACATAGTAACTCTCCTTTTGTTATCATGTATTTGTTTTTTACGACTTGTTCAATCTTTATCTTTAATCAAAACTGCGCTGAGCTATAGCCTAAACATGCAAAAAACTGTTGTTTTTTTGTTCAAAAAAAACCAAAAAATAAAAAAAAGTGGCCTTAGGCCACTCTTAAGTATCTGATCTTGCTTAGAGACCAATTTCGCCAATAAATGGAATGTGACGATATTTTTGATCATAGTCCAGACCATAACCTACGATAAATTTATCTTCGACTTCAAAACCTAAAAATTTCACTTCGAGTTCAATCTCACGACGTGAAGGCTTGCTAACCAAAGTACAAAGCTCGATTGAATTTGGATTGCGCGTCTGTAAAATTTCTAAAACTTTGCTTAAGGTATTTCCTGAATCGATAATATCTTCAACCACCAAGACATCTTTATCTTTAATGTCGCCGTCTAAGTCTTTTAAGATTTTTACATCACGAGTAGATACGGTCCCACCGCCATAACTTGAAACGGTCATGAAGTCGAGTTCATGCGGTTTTGAAATTGCGCGGCAAAGGTCAGCCATAAAAATAACAGAACCGCGTAAAAGACCGATTAACACCAACTCTTTGTCGCTGTTAGCATAGTGTGCATCAATTTTTGCGCCAAGCTCTTTCACTTTAGCTTGAATTTCTTCAGTGGAAATCAGTACGCTCATTTGAACAGACATGGGTAGATACCTAAAAAAGCAAATCAAAAAAATAAAAAAGGTGTTGACTTGCAACACCTCTAAAGATGAACCAATTTTAATACATCTGGCTCGCAGATGCATCTTTTTTGCCGTTGAAAATGTAATCAGTTTTTCTTGGAAGTGCTGTCACGCTTGAGTAAGCACAGACAAGCGACGGCAATCAGTCCAATTTTCAACGCTGTTTTTCGTCTCGGTCGAGCCGTTTTATGCTTTGACATACGCACATTGTCCAAACACATAGGTGGCATGGATATTACGATCATCACCCATCAGCATGAGGGCAAATAAAGCATCTTCCAGATTTTTGGCACGTTGTTGACGTAAGGCTTGTAAAGCCGTGGCATTTAAATCGAGCACCACAAAATCTGCTTCTTTGCCCAAATCAAAGTTTCCAAGTTTGTCCTCTAGATCTAAGGCTTTTGCTCCCCCTAAAGTGGCATGGTACAGCGCTTCAAATGCGGACAGTTTATCGCCTTGAAGTTGTTGAACTTTGTAGGCTTCATTGATGGTTTGTAGTTGGTTAAATGAGGTGCCTGCGCCAATGTCTGTGCCTAAGCCGACTTTCACCTGTTTTTCCCATGTTTTCTTTAATGGAAATAAACCACTGCCTAGGAACAAGTTCGAGGTTGGACAAAACGCGATTGCAGAGTTGGTCTGATGCATACACTCCCACTCGGCATCTTCCAAATGTACGCAGTGCGCAAACACGGAACGTGATCCGGTCAGACCATAATGATGATAAACGTCCAAATAGCCGTTTTGCTCAGGGAATAATGATTTGACCCACGCGATTTCATTTTTATTTTCACTTAAATGCGTATGTACATAGACATCAGGATACTCGGCTTTTAGCTCCCCTGCCCGTGCCAATTGTTCAGGCGTTGAGGTTGGGGCAAAGCGAGGCGTGATGGCATACAGGTTACGGCCCTTGCCATGCCACTTTTTGATGAGTGCTTTGGAGTCGTTATAGCCACTCTCTGCAGTGTCACATAATGCTTCAGGGGCATGTCGATCCATCATGACCTTACCGGCAATTAAGCGCATCTGATGCTGTTCTGCAGCTTTAAATAAAGCATCGACCGATTGTGGATGAACGGTACAAAAAACAAGAGCTGTTGTGGTTCCGTTTTTGAGTAACTCGTTTACAAAGAACTGTGCAATTTGCTCTGCATAAGCCGGATCTTCAAATTGGATTTCAGTTGGAAAGGTATAGGTATCGAGCCATTCCAATAGCTGTTCACCATAAGCCCCCATCATTTCCGTTTGTGGATAATGAATATGGGTATCGATGAAACCCGGAACAATCAATTGATCAGGATAATGCTGTACTTCAACCTGATCTGGGAGATGGTGTTGGCCCTCAGACCATGGACCGAACCATTGAATTTTTCCGGCTTGCGTAATTAGCAAACCATCTTCGAAATAGCGCACTTGGTCGTGAATTTCACGTGCTTGGGCAACTGTATTCTGAATATCTAGAAAGCGACCACGGATCGCTGTAGATGCGATAACAGAAGACATGACATACCTGCAGTTTAGAATTTTTTCGGTTGATTGTAGCCCAATTTGGTTCAAAATACCGTTAGAGTATTTGTGAAAATGTGTTCTAAAAAATAGAACAGTTGTTTATAAGTGATTCTGTTTTTTTGTTCATTGTATTTGATTTGAATAATACAAAAGCATTGAGCTGTATACATTGCATCGATGAATGAATAAAGACCATGAGTCGCAACGCTTGCTATATTGATCTCAAGAGCGCCCTTTAAAAAACGATAATGAACCCTTTAGTGAACATGAGCTATTCAGACCAATTAAAACATGACCTATTTCAGCATCAAGGCATCATGCAGATTTTACATGCCCTGTATGCCATAGATACACAGGCTTATTTGGCTGCAGGCGTGGTTCGTAATTTGATTTGGTCACAGCGACATCAACAACAAATACAGCTGATTGCTCCTTTGGGTTTAGATGATTTATTTGAGTTAAATGTCCGCTGGAACCCACGTTTAGTCAGTCAGGCGACTTTTTTGCAGCGTGTGCAGCAAAAAAAATTTTTACAACGCTGGCCGAAACTCAAACTCTTGATGACGCCTAAAGCTTAGTTCATGGCTTCGTGTCAGAATAAAAAGCCTTCTGGAAAAGAAGGCTTTTATTTATCTAAGCGTTTTATAGTGTGGTTTCATGGTACTTCTTGCTGTGTCGGATCGATAACCACGCAGTGATGGCTAAGGTCACTACAATAAAGCCGAGTGAAATCCAAATTGGCATGTGGAACACATCGAGCAACAGCATTTTAGCGCCAATAAACACGAGGATAATGCCCAGACCATACGGTAAGTAATGCATTTTCGATGCAGCACCAGACAAGAGGAAGAACATAGCACGTAGACCCAAAATCGCCATCAAGTTTGCCGTCAGTACAATGAACGGGTCAGAGGTAACCGCAAAGATTGCTGGGATTGAGTCAACCGCAAAAATTACGTCAGATGCTTCAACCAAGATCAACACTAAAAAGAGCGGCGTTGCCCACAAGACACCATTTTGACGAACGAAGAATTTATCTTCATGCATTTGAGGAGTAATACGCATGTGTTTACGTAGCCACTTCAAAATCGCCATATCTTCGATATCTTTGTCGTCTTCGTCTGAACCCTTAAGGAATTTAAAGCCGGTATACACCAAGAACGCACCGAAGAAGTACAGTACCCAAGAGAATTCTTGAACGAACCATGCCCCAATAAAAATAAAGATGGTACGCAGTACAATTGCGCCGAGGACACCGTAGAGCAACAGTTTACGCTGCAAAGCAGGTGGAATGGCAAAGGCAGCAAAGATCATGAGCCAAACAAAAACGTTATCAATTGCGAGTGATTTTTCGAGCAGATAACCAGCGAAATATTCCATGACTTTGGTGTTTGCAACAGCGACACCAGCGGTTTGCTGTAAGTAGAGCCACAGTGCACCACCGAATAAGGTAGCCACAGAGACCCATGCAATACTCCAATAGGCAGCGGTTTTGACTTTGATTTCTTGGCCTTTGTTATTTTTAAAGCCTAAAAAGTCGATGAGTAGCATGATGGTGACTAAACCGAAAAATGCCAGATATAGCCATAATGAGCCAATCGTTTCCATGTGTATTCTCCACATCTAACAACCAGCCATAAAAAAACCTCGACCAGTTGCCAGACGAAATAAAACGCCTGAGACAACATGATCAAGGTCTTGCCTACATCGTACTGTAATGATTTGCAGCAGCGATGCTCAGATACCGACTTTTTGCAAAGTGTAATGACGATATTCTGACACGTAAAACAAGGTTTACGTTTGGAGGAGGCTACTCCCCTTGTTCAAATTTTGTTTTGGACACTGTCCAAATATGCGGCAAAGCATGACAGTTTTTAGTACAAAGTGCAATCGGCAATTTGCGAATTCATTTAATGTGCCACAGGAGGGTTAAAATCACCACGGTGTACTAACGCTAAGGCTAAAAGTGTGCCGATCACGGCGATGATTCCTCCGATCACGCCAATATAGCTCAAACCGAAATGTGCGCTGACCATGCCGCCCAAGAGTGCGCCACCGCCAATGCCGACATTATAAAGTCCTGAATAGATAGCCATGGCGACATCTGTGGCATCGGATGCGAGATGCAGCGTCTTTGACTGTAATGCGAGACTAAATCCAATGATACTCATGCCCCACAATAAGCACACCGCACTCACACCTGCAAAACTCAAAGAAACAGGAAGCAACAGCAGCATGGATAAAGCCAGTGTGGCTGTACTCAAAGGAATTGCAACTTTAGGATATTTCCCACCAAATTTCCCAAAGAGATAAGATCCCAGAAAGCCTGCAGCACCAAAGATTAATAACAACGTGGTGGTTTGCATGGAGCTGAATGCAGCAATGTTGAGCGAGAACGGTTCGATATAGCTATATGCGGTAAATTGCGCGCTAATTACGATAATGGTTAATGCAAAGACCATCATTAAGCTTGGACGGCGAATAAACTGTTTTAGGCTGCTCAGCGAACCTGAGTTCAAACTCGGCAGTATTGGCAGCGTTTTGGCTAAAATCAGGCAAACGATACTGGCGCCAATGCTAATCAGAGCAAAGGTATTTCGCCAACCATAGACTTCTCCAACCATACGCCCAAACGGAATACCGAGAACCATCGCCAAAGCCGTGCCTGTGGCCAAAAGCCCCAAGGCTTGAAATTCTTTGCCTTTCGGTGCAACACGAACCGCCAGCGATGCAGTAATTGACCAAAAAAGTGCATGCGAGAAAGCAATGCCAATTCGACTGAGCAATAAAGTATTAAAGCTCCATGCGAAATACGACAGAACATGGCTGATAATAAACACCATAAATAAGCAAATCAGGAGCGAGCGACGTTCAATATTTTTGGTCAGTAACATGATCGGTAAGGAAATCGGTGCAACCACCCATGCATAGAGCGTAATCATGATGCCGACATCGGTTGCGGCTAGGCTAAAGGTTTTGCCAATATCGCTGAGTAAAGCGACTGGTACAAATTCAGTGGTATTAAAAATAAATGCTGCGAAAGCCAAAGCAATCACAGCAGTCCATGAGCCAGAAGAAGCCGTTTCGGAGGGAGAGCCAGGCATGAGTGTCTTCAAATAAATAAAGTGGCTTATTTTACTATGCTCTATACACAAGCAGGAACCGATTTAAGCCCTGTGCATGCGGTTTAAATTAATACAAAAACAACAGAGTTGACCTGCATTACATGCCAATTTATAAAAAAATGGAGGAAATTTAAGATGTTTGTACAACAAGATGATGATCAAAAAAAAGGGGCTTTTTTTGTTGAGCAAGATGGGGAACGTTTGGCAGAGATGACTTACTCATGGGCAGGCGATGATAAATTTATTATTGATCATACCGATGTCAGTGATAGCTTGCGAGGACAAGGTGTTGGACGACATCTCCTCGATGCAGCAGTGAATTTTGCTCGGGAAAAGAACGTGAAAATTATTCCGCTCTGCCCTTTTGCAAAATCTGTATTTGATAAAGATGAATCGATTCGTGATGTTCTGCGCTAATACGCTAAATTGTATAGCGTGATGTGAATTAATCATTTGGATAAATAAAAAAAACAGCCTGATGGTATTGCAATCAGGCTGTTTTATTTGAAATCTAGTTGTGAAGTTGAATTAAGATCGTGATTTATACAGCGATACAACCAAGCATGCTGCAGCAATGAGCAATACAAAGATAGCGACAAGATAAAGGTCCATAATAAAAATATCCGGCAAGTGTGATTTAATTGTTTTTTAATTAATGTGAAAGGTGTACGGATTTATTATCACCTACAGTTGAATATAGGTCGTTTAAGTTCTGTACCGATCACTTTCTCGTTTGTTACACGGTGTATTTTTTCATAAAAAGGAAGAAAAAACAGTGACTATGCAACATCAAGATAACGGTCAAAAAGGTGAATTTTTTCAGTTAAATGCTGAGGGTATACGCCTCGCAGAAATTAGTTACTTATGGCGTGATGAACACACTATTGTGGCAAATCACACGTGGGTAGATGATTCCTTACGTGGGCAAGGGGTTGCTCGTGTGTTATTGGATCATTTGGTGGAGTTCGCTCGTGAGAAACACTTAAAAATTATTCCAACCTGTTCTTATGTAGAGGTGATGTTTCGTCGAGACCAGACATTAGCCGATGTTCAAGCCTAAAAAAGCCCGCGATGCGGGCGTTTTTATCTGTATGAAAGTTTAAAAAATGAGTGGTGCTCAATTGAGTTTGATTTTCAACAGCGTTGATGGTGTTTTGACGATATGTGGCCACAATTGGAACAAAATCGAGCAGATCAATATTCCTAAAACCAAGCTTAAACACATGATATTTAATAATGCAAAGTCATTCAGTACAAAATAAATACTGCCAATAGTCATCATCATTAGTAAATAAATGAGATAGTGAGGAATCGCAGTACGCAGTGTTATTCCTAAAATAAATGAGCAAATAACGACATTAAAAAAATCTGAAACGCCAAAATTATTCAGTATGATCAAGGCAGCAAAATATACACAAGTGATCGATAAAAAAATGAGTAAATTCTTGAGCATGGTAGGCCTCTTTATTCATCTTCAAATGGAAATAATTTCATTGTTTTAATATGTATGAGTTTAAAAAAATGAAGGTGATATCGGTATACGTGATCTTGGTTTTGTGTTGTAAGTTAAAAAGCACATTTGATTAAAAAATATACAAATATTTACTCATCCTATAGCGCTTTCTACGTTAAAATCGTGCAAATACTTTAAGAATAAACACAATGATACAACTCTGTTATGCCAGTACACGTGTAGAACAACAATTTGATTTAATACAAGATTTAAGTGATATTTTGGTGAGAGCCCGCAGCTTTAATACTGAAAAAAATATTTTTGGCGTGCTGTACTATGCAGAAGGCCGGTTCTTCCAATGCCTGCAAGGTGAGCAAGCGGCACTCGAACAGCTTTTTCAGCATATTATGCAAGATACGCGGCATCAGGATATTGTGCGTTATCCTGATCAAAGTATCGATCAAATCGATTTTTCAAAATGGTCGATGAAATATGTCAATCGACATAGTGAAATTGCCAGTTTGTTCCAGCGCTTTGGACATTCAAGCTTTCAACCAGACCTGCTCAATACGGAACAAATTCAGGCGTTCTTAACGACATTGTTAAGGTTAGAAAATGTTGAACAGCCGGTTAAGCTGGATTCTGGCTATAAAAACCGAGGCTATCAGCATTATTTTTAAGCTGAGTGTGAATAAAAAAAAAGCCCGCGCAGCGGGCTTTTTTTTATTTTATCTAGTGGGTTTAGGCTTTTAATGCACTGATCAACTTCTGATGTAAACCACCAAAACCGCCATTCGACATAATCACCACAGCATCGCCCTCGCCTGCCTCGCTTACGATGGTTTGAATGATCTCATCCAGTGAACGAGCCACCACAGCTTTATTCGCAGCAGCTTCAATCACAGGTTGTAAATCCCAATCCAAACCTTCAGGTTGATACCAAATCACTTCATCTGCTAAGCGTGCAGAATGTGCAAGCCCATCTTTATGGCTACCCATGCGCATGGTATTAGAACGTGGCTCGATTACCGCCCAAAGCTTACGTTCACCCAAGCGCTTACGTGCACCTTCCAGTGTGGTATCAATTGCAGTTGGGTGATGTGCAAAGTCGTCATAAACTTCAACGCCACGTACGGTACCCAAAAGTTCCATACGACGTTTTACACCACCAAAGTTCGAAAGCGCCTCACACGCCGTTTCAATCGAAACACCGACATGTTCAGCCGCAGCAATGGTTGCCAAAGCATTGGCTACACTGTGTTGCCCAGTCATATTCCATTTGACTTCGCCTTTCACGACACCATGCTGAAGCACTTTGAAATGTGAACCGTCAGCAGACAATTGCTCTGCATACAGCTCAGATTTGTCATTGGCATCTAAAGATGTACGCACTACAGGTGTCCAGCAGCCCATTTCCAAGACTTCATCAATATTTGTCTCTGTGATGGGCGCAATGATACGGCCTTCACTTGGAATAGTACGAACCAGATGATGGAATTGCTTTTGAATCGCCGCCAAGTCATCGAAGATATCGGCATGGTCAAATTCAAGGTTATTTAAAATCGCCGTTTTTGGATGATAATGCACGAACTTCGAACGTTTGTCGAAGAATGCAGAATCGTATTCATCGGCTTCTACACAGAAGTATTTTCCACCGCCTAAACGTGCACTCTCAGTGAAACCCAATGGCACACCGCCAATCAAAAAGCCTGGTTCTAAACCTGCTTGATCGAGGACCCAAGCGAGCATGGTCGTTGTTGTCGTTTTACCATGGGTGCCTGCAACACCTAAGACATGTTTACCTTGTAGCACGTGGTCTGCAAGGAACTGTGGGCCAGAAATATAAGGCAGGCCTTCGTTCAGCATGTATTCCACTGCATCAATGCCACGTTTCATTGCATTGCCGACAATCACGAGATCTGGGTGTGGTTGAAGGTGGCTACGGTCATAGCCTTGCATTAAGGTAATGCCTGCATTTTCCAATTGGGTAGACATTGGTGGGTAAACGTTTTGGTCTGAACCCGTCACCTTATGTCCTAAATCACGCGCCAAGAGCGCCAATGAACCCATAAAGGTGCCACAAATACCCAAGATATGCAGATGCATTCGTTCTAACTCCACTGCTTTTATCGACACATCACTTTGTTATTGTGGTGTTGTCATTATAGATTTGGTTGAAAAGGTTAATTTCATTTGAGAGCAACCATAGCAAGGGTCTTAGCGAAAAGATAGATTTTTTTGTATGAGATCGTGCAAAAAGATTGAGCACGTAACTGATCAAATGTACGCAATTTTCTTGAGGATAAAAACACGGAAAATAGGCGCGAAATCATGATGAAAAACGTACAATAAGCGCAATTTTTTGCGATCTTGATTGCTTATGTCACTTGCCCTATTTTTATTGATTATCTCCAACTGTTTTATGACTTTGGCCTGGTATGGACATCTGAAATTTCTACATGATGCGCCGCTCTGGCAAGCGATTTTATTTGGATGGGCTATAGCATTACTCGAATATAGTTTTATGATCCCAGCAACGCGACTGTTGGCCAAACATGGGTGGTCTTTGGGTCAAATGAAAATCACACAAGAAGTCGTGACGCTATTGGTCTTCGTTCCATTTATGATTTTCCTTTTTAAACAACCCTTTAAGTTGGACTATTTGTGGGCAGGTTTATGCCTTTTTGGATGTGTCTATTTCGTGTTTCGCAGTGCTTAACTGATCCAATGCTGCATGGCTCTGATCATTTAAGTGAGGCGTGTTTGCAGGCATTTTTGAGGACTTTACTAAACTCACGGTCTCGTGGAGTGGGATCTTCATAGTCAAAGGCATAATCACTCTCATTGGTTAGTACAGTCTTTGACCGTCTGCTTCAAAGTCCATGAGTGCAAAACCAAAGCTTTGGTCATCACAATACACACGATATTCTGAAATTGAATACATGTTATCACGGCCATCATCTGCTTTGTAATAGCCTGTCATCTTGAACGACTCACGTTCATCAATGATCGATTTGCCAGTGACTAAAAATTTTTCGTGGATGTAGCCATTACTCTTAATCTGGCTGTTATAGCCTTTTTGTTTCTGTAAGAGGTTAAATTCTATTTCAAATTGGCTGGTATTGAGTTGAACCAGTTGGGCAAAACTCTGAGAGCTTAAGGCTAAAGTGAGCAGGATGAAGATCTGTTTCATCTTTAAAGTGTCTTATAAATATTGATTTAATAAAAGTTTTTATAAAATTGAAAAAAATAAAAATATTATGGAGTTTTCTCTTTAAAGACAACCGTTAAATTTTATCAAATGGAGCTTAAAACTCAGTCCTTCAGGTCAGAGATATAAGCGACACGACATGAAGTGTCGTTTGATTTAACTAAGGACTATTTTCCTTGAGTTTTGATTGTTAATATAAGTACATGAAAACCCTTAAATTACGTA
>NZ_VOZT01000069.1:0-12123 GCF_013419625.1 Acinetobacter sp. YH12070
AATCCATGTTGCAAAGCGACTGAAGCAATTGAAACGTCCGGTGCTTTACAAGCCTGAACGATCTGCTGTTTAAATTCAGCACTGTATGTTCTTCGTTTTTTCGCAAGAGATGCGATGGATGTCTGATGATTTGTAGTCATAAATTTTAGTCCCCACTTGTTTCTAAGTGGGGACTAAATTAAGGCTTATAGGATGAATTCAGAAGGTGTGTTCAGCGGATGCTTACGAAATGCTGCAAATTAGATCCCGAGTTAAAAGTTTACAATCATGAAATCAATAAAAGAAGAATCGGGATTGAGCATGTGTTTGGGAGTTTGAAAACCTTCAGAATCCTTGCTGAACGATATCGTAATCGAGGCAAAAGATTAGGCTTAAGATTCAATTTAATTGCTGGAATCTATAACATGGAACTGAGTAAAAAATGACTTATGAAAGAACTCTAATGATAGAAATATATCATTTCATTAAATATTTTTAGTCATTTCTATCAAAATTGATATTGTTAAGTAAATTTTAAAAAGTATTGTATCCAAAGCAAATTTTAGAGAATAGCTTATAATCTATTGAGAATATTTCTCAAAATAAAAAAAGGTTTGCATCTATTTCTTTTGTGACAGGTTTTAGAGTATCTCTTGAGAGCATTCAGCTATTTTTCTAAAACATGTACATCAAAAAAAGTGACAAACCTTTTCTGGATATAAACAATGCTATTGTTTAATCAAATATAGATCTAAGCATTTAGTACCTAAGCTATCAGTACAAAGTTGGGCTGTATTGGGTGAAATCCATTTCAATGGAAGGTTTAAATTTACATTGGTGAAATCTTGTGCTACCCCTGCACATGCTGCATGTTTATTATCAGTTGCGATTTTCATACTCAATATATCGAGAGAATTTGGCGAATTTTTATCACGCAATACACCAAAAACACCTGTCATTCGTTTATTTAGGCTCGTGTATTGGAATTTATCAGCTTAAATGAATTTGTAAGTTTCAGAGCATTTATTTTTTGCATTATAAATTGTCCAATTTCCAAAAAAATCCTTTTGTAGGTTGATTTGATTTTTATCAAATGCTTGAGCTTGAAATGCCAATGCTAAACCTATAGAAAATAACGCTATTTTCTGTAACATATTACTCTCCTTTTTAAAAATATTTTTAAAATAAACTATATAAGAGACCTTTGCACAAACCAGCGACCTACTCTCGACACCAATCTCAAACTCAACTAAAAACTGGAATTGGTGTTAAAAGATAGAAAAAGTCACCGAATTGGCATAACACTCTCCTAAATTGCAGTTAATTCAGATCTATTGGCTAGTTTTGCCAACCAACAGACACAATAACCCTAAGCCAATCCATATTTTTGTTTCAGACTTAGGGCCGTTTTTAAATTATGCACAATGCTAGCAAGCACTGTACTGGTATGAAATTGCATTAACCCTAAATGACGAGCCTTGCTCATCCCATAATGCAATTTAAAATGACCAAATACCCGTTCCACCGTATTTCTGGTTTGGCTCTTTTGGGTATTGGAACGTTTTTGTTGTTCGGTCAAAGGGGTATTACGCCATGCTCTATCATGAATATAATTGTTTATCGGTGGTTCATGCTTGGCAAGATAGTCGTCATGGGCTTGGCTTTTATACGCACTGTCAGCGTAAACAGCAGATTCATTCCCTGTTAAAAGCGTGGTAAAACATTGTGAATCATGCACATTGGCTGGGGTGGTTTCAACTTTTTTGACAAAGCTGTCTTCATCACAGTTTAGATGGATTTTAAAGCCGTAGGTGGTTTTCACTTTGCCTGTGCTGTCTTTTTTACTGACGTAGGCAGCTTCTTTGTCTTGGGTATTGTCGGTATGTTTGCCTTTTTTAGCTCGTTTGTTCTTGGCTTCGACGATACTGGCATCGATGATGCTGACACTGCCTGCTTTGATGATAATATTTTGCTCGGCTAGTTGCTCATTGATTTGGTTGAATAAGGGTTGGGTAAGTCCAAGTTCGCCTAGGTGTTTGTGGTATCGCCAGATGGTGCTGTGGTCAGGTACGTTATCGGTAAGCGATAGCCCGACAAAGCGGCGAAAGAGTAAGTCTCGTGCCAGTTGTTTTTCCATGGCTGGGTCTGATAAGCCATACAGTTTTTGTAGTAATAAGACTTTAAACATGATGACTGGGTGAAAGGCACTTTCGCCACGGTCGCTGTTATGAACATGACGTAAGGTGTGTTCGATAGTCTGCCAGTTGATGAGGTTGTGTAGTTCATCGAGTTCTTCAATGGCTTTGTGGTGATTAACTAGACTGTCTGCTAGGGACAGCTGCCCTGTTTGTTTCCATGCCATGTCGGTGTCTTTTGTTATGTGGTTGATTATAAAGCATTATATCATTTTAACGAACTTTTGTGTATCTGTTCGTGCAAAGGTTTCTATAAATTTATTTTAATAAGTATTTCGTAAGCATCCGACCAACCCCTATTGCAATTTCCAAACATGAGGCAGGAGCTCATCAATATCCTTATCTTTATGGGTAGGCAGACGTTTAAGCACATCAGACAAGTAGGCATAAACATCCAACCCATTCAAACGAGCCGACTGGATAAGCGACATAATCACCGCAGCACGCTGCCCACTTTTAAGCGATCCTGCGAACAACCAATTCTTACGCCCGAGCGCCCATGGACGCATCTGATTCTCCGCCCAATTATTATCAATCGGCAAACTGCCATCCTCAAGATAACGTGTCAGAGCTTGCCACCGTTTTAAGCAATACTCGATTGCTTTGGTAATACTTGCGTTCTTGGTTGTGCCTAACCTTTTTTCCTGTAACCAACGATATAACGCTTTGGCAATCGGTTTTGCGTGTTGTTGCCTGATGGCGACTACCGTTGTAGCGACTCTAGGGCTTGGCGTCTCATTTTTCTCAAATAACGCATCAATCTGGCATTCAACCGCATACAGCTTTTGAAATAATGCCAACGCTTCATGAGCCACCAAACTCTGACCCTTGATATGAAGCTCATGGAATTTACGTCTTGCATGAGCCATACAGCCGACTTCGATAACCGCTTGCTTTTGATTAAACAAGCACTTATAGCCATTGTAATCATCGCAAATGAGCTGACCCTGCCACTTATCTAAAAAGGCTTTGGGGTGTTCATTTCGCCTACTTTCGGCAAAGTCATACACCACGGCTTTAAAACCACCATAGCTTTGACAATGTTGTGGGGTCAGATACGCCCAAACATAGCCTTGCTTTAACTTACCCTTATTGTTATTAAACTTTAAAATATTGACAGGGGTTTCATCGGCATGCAGAATCGGTTGGGTTAATAGTAATTCATGCAAGCGTTTCACCAGTGGCTCAAGGGCGACACCACAGCGTCCTACCCAGTCTGCCATTGTTGAGTCGGATAAATGCACGCCACTTCGCCCATAGATTAGGCTTTGACGGTATAGTGGCTGATGATCAGCAAATTTGCTAATGATGATATGGGCTAGTAGCTCAGGCGTGGCAATGCTTTTATCGATGATTTGGGGCTCGGTTTTGGCTTGAACCAACCGCTCACGGTTACACGCAGCATTACGGCAGGTGTATTTAGGATAAACATGCCGCTCACGGTAAAAGCAAGCAGGGATAAGTCCGAGTTTGTCTTGTACGTCTTCGCCAATTTGTTTCATTTGACAGCCACAACCACAAGTGATTGATTCAGGCTCATGAATGATGGTTCGGACTTCTAGGTTATCAGGGATGACAATACGCCGCTCGCGTTTGGGTTTCGCTAGTTTGTTGTCATCTGAGTTTGTGTCGGTTTGCTTACTTTCACTTTGGGTGATAAGCATTTGGCTATCTGTATTGACCGATTCGTTTGTCGATGCAGTATGGCTGTCGTTATCAAGCTCGGCTTGAGCATTGTCTTTAATTTGTTCAAGGGCAGATAGGTCTTCTAGAGCAGATTCTTTGCCCAAATGGTCTTGTTTGGGCGTTAATGCTTCGTTCTTTTGTCCAAATAGTTGGTGAATGAGCAGTTTTTGTTTTTCGATGAGATGTTCGATTTGAACCTGATAGGCTTTAAGCTGTTTTTCGTATTGTTGCTGCTGCTCTCGTAGACGCTGTTGATACGCATCTTGCTGCTGTTTTTGTTGTTGTTCAAGCAGGGCTATTTTAGCCAATAGTTCAGCGTAGCTAGGGTTGGTTAGGTCGGTTGGGCTGTGATCGGTCATGGCGCTATGTTGCCATAACCACTATAGCTTGTCAGCGAGTTGGTTGTGATAGTGGGAATTTTTTAATGTTATGATTCAGATGACGGGGGTGAGTATCTCTTTGCCTAAGTTGTGCCAAGCTAATCCGCTGATAAGGGCGTTAAATTGTTGTTGATTGATGGCAAACCCTGTGTTTTGGTTGGATTGGCTGTGATGTCGGATGAGACGTTCACTGAGTCCATGAAATTTGCTGTCATCTAGAGTTCGGCTACACAGCCAAACGCCTAGTCCGTCATGAATGAGCACTTTTAGCCGTGTGCCTGTTTTGTTGTAAAATAGGTAGGCACAGTGCGGTTTGATACCACGGTGTTTTTCTAGAATAAAGGCGAGTAGTTTGTTGCTGCCACTTCGCATGTCCATGGCTGTCGTGGATAGCCAGATTTGGTTGATTTGTATCATTGTAAGCCCCGTAGCAGTTCAATAAGGCTATGGGTGTCAATTTGAGCAATGCTTAACGTTATTGGCGTCCCGTTATGCTTAGGAATTTGAAGCTGTATGCCTGTGAGGGTTGGGGCGAAGGCAGTTGCTTGCGGTGTTATTTCGTGCTTGGTTTTATGTTGCAGGATAACGGGTAAGAAAGCAGGCTCAGACCCATGATCAATGAGATTGGTTTCGATATTTGAGCTGGCTAATGGTTGAGATAAGGTTGCTGCGATTTTCTCGTCTCTGACAGATTTGATCCATTTCTGTAGTAAATTTGGGTTGATGCCATGTCCTTGAGCTAGGCTAGCAATCGAGCGTTTGCCTGTTAAGGCTTGTTCTACGAGATAGGCCTTGAGTTCTTTGCTGTATGTCCGTCGTTTTGGTTTGGTTGTGTTTGTCTGTGCCATTTTAGTGCCTACTTAAAAATAAGTGGGCACTATCTCGTATTTTTTAGAATGGTGGTAGATGGGATGGTCGGATGCTTACGCAAAACTGATGAAAAATTGTGTGTATTCTATAACTCATCGCCCTAAAGGGAAAGCATAAAAAAAGACCGCATACGAATACGGTCTTCTTTTGTAGAATAAATTCTGTTATTACTGTTTTTTCACACCGGTAATTTGGACAGTAACACGACGATCCGGTTGCAAACAAGCCTGTAAAGCCTGACGCTGCTTAACATCATAGCAACCATTAGTTACTGGCTGACTTTTTCCTGCACTTGCAAAGCTAATGGCCTCAGCGGGTGTTCCCTGTTGTACCAAATAGTTACGAACTGTTTGGGCACGATTCAAACCCAACTGATAGTTATAGCTTTCCGAACCCAGTCTGTCTGTATGTCCCACCAAATGGATTTGATTAACACTTACATAGCCTGTAGCAATCACAGAGGCCAGTTGATTGAGCTCATTACGACCTTGTGGTAATAAATCATTCAGACTGGAACCATTAAATTTAAATAATGCGTCAGCACTTAAATTTAGGGTTTCAACCTGCGCTTGAGGTGGTACTACTGGAATGACGGGTTGTGCTACTTTAAAATTCTGACAATCCTGCCCTTTCCAGTTTAGACTCTGTGCAATCTTTTTCTCATCAAAGTCAATACGTAACTGACAGCGTTTATATTCCTGTGTATTAGGAATACGAATATCAAGTACATAATTCCAAACACGATTGACAACTACACCCTCATTAAATTGGGGATTACCCAATAAATGACGGAACTGATCTTTTGTGAGCCCTGTTTCTAAACGTGCAACATCGTCATATTCATAACGTTTCACTTGTTTAAGATAACTATCTTCTACTTTTGGAAAATGGATATCTTCTTGATTCACTGTTTCATCAGCGTGAGTCAACGTAGCAGGCAACATTGTTAAACCTAAAATTGCGCTACATAACAATGGTAAGACTTTTTTCATAATGTATAACCTCAAATATGTATATAGGGGTGCCTAGACTCACAAGTGCTATATCTATAACACTTGTGAAATATGGGCTAATTTTGTGTTTATTAGTCGATCACACCAGAAACACCGATACGGAATAGAGGTGAACCAGTTGTTCCGCCTGCGACCCCACCATTTAAGGACCAGCGACCATTATCAGCTGTACGACGTAATGTCACACCCACTGCACTTTGGTCATTGTAGTACGCTGCACCTGCTGCATATGTCCATTTACCTGGTACATATGGCGCGTTTTCAAGTGCTGCTGTTGCTGCAATACCCGCTGACATTTTGTCTTCCAATTTGTTGATTCGGTTATTGGTATAACTGAATGCTTGTTCCAAATTGTTTTGAACCGTTGTAACTCGGTTATCAATTGCACCTAATGCATCGCCAACGTTGTTATATGATCCGCCGCTGACATTGTATGTAGGAGCTGTGGTATTACCATTCGCATCTACAGTTGAACCACCACCTAAGTAGTTCGCTATGTTTTGGTTGGTTGTATAAAGTTGCGATCCGTTGACTGCATCAGTTGATGTAGATGAAACAGTTCCTGGCGCAACGTTGGTAACTTTTTGTCCACCAGCATTAATGCCGTTTTGGTCAATCGTTACATTACCCACCGATACAGAACCAGCTGTAACTGTAGTTGCATCTACGCTGTTGAATTTCACGTCATCAGCAGTAGCTACATTGTAAACTGTGTGTCCATCATCTGCAGTTGATGAAGTAACAACGATGTTATTACCTTGAGTAACTTCTGTTTTTGAAGCTGCTGCTTGGTTGCTTGCATTTTGAGCAACTTGAGCAAGTTGATCTTCTGTTGCTGCTTGACCAGAAACGATATTGTCTGGATTCCAAGTGGTATTGGTTAAGCCATTAACTGTGCCTGCTTCACCATTGATAGTGACGTTTCCAGCGTTAATTGTGCCTGTAGTACCATCGATAGATACTTTATCGCCAACATTTACTTTGTCACTTAAACCAACAGTAATGTTGTTTCCATTGTTGGTAACAGTTACTCCGCTAGCTGTATCACCATTGATATTTACTGTATCGCCAGGTTTAACAGTTGAAGTATTTGCTGTACCACTATCAGTCGCTATGTTCCAACCTTGGTTAGCATTTGCAGTTTGGTCATTGACATATTTGATTGCGTCATCAATTGTGTTTTGACCTGTACCACCAATGTTATTCCAAACAATTTGATCACCAGCATAAGAAGCATTACCACCGAAGATATTAGTGATGTTGTTTCCTAAACCGTAAAGTTGGCTGCCATTTACAGCATCTTTAGAATCTGCAGAAATGTCGCCTGCCGCTACGTTGGTAATTTTTTCATCACCAGCATCAATTCCATTTGCAGTTACAGAAGGTCCAGTTGCATTACCATCTGCATCTTTAAATGACAAGCCACCAGCTGTCAAATTAGTTGAGCTACCATCAGCATTTGGAAGAGTAACGCTATCAACGTTTAGATCACGGCTCACACCTACTGAGTAAATAGTATGACCATCATCAGCTGTAGCTGAAGTTACGCTAACGTTTTTGTCACCATCTGCCGCTTTAACTTCTGTAGTTGCTGCTGCAGCTGCATCTTTCAATTGTGATACGTTTACTGCATCAGTCGGTGCTTGACCAGCTGCTACATTAGTAATTGTTGTACCACCAGCGTTGATACCAGCAGTTGTGATGCTAGGACCATTTGCTCCACCAACAGTCAAACCGTCTTGGTTCAATACTGTATTACCAAGAGTGACGCTGTTAAGGTCAGTTAAGTCTTTCGCCATCTTAACAACAAGGTTGCCGTCTTCTGAATCTACACGTAAGTTTGCATCAGATGCATCTGCGCTGTTATCCAAACCGCCTTTAACTGTTAAAGTTTCATTAAGTTTTTTCGCAATAACATCACCTTGGTTGCCAGCAAATTTCAAGCCGTCATTCAAAGTTGCAACTTGTTGTGGACCTGTACCATCGTCATACACGATACGGGTAGTTGTTTCGCCAGGAGCGCCATTTACACCGGCAGGACCTGTAGCACCTGTAATTGTTAAGCCTGGAGTACCTGGTTGTCCATCTACGCCATCTTTACCATTCAATACTAAGCTATCAGCATTGAGGTTTTTATCCATCATCACAACAACATTACCGTCTGCATCAGTTGTTGTTTTGATATTAGATGAGCTGTATTCAGAGTCAGCTTTAGTTCCGCCACCAACAATACCTAAAGTTTCACCTAGGTTTTTGTGAGTTACAGTACCGTTGTTATCAACAAAGTTTAGACCTAAGTTTGTTAATTCATCAGATTTAGAATTTAACTGATCAACATTAACTGCATCTGTACCATTTACGCCTGGAGCAACGTTAGTGATTGTTAAGCCACCAGCGTTGATACCAGCAGTTGTGATGCTAGGACCATTTGCTCCACCAACAGTCAAACCGTCTTGGTTCAATACTGTATTACCAAGAGTGACGCTGTTAAGGTCAGTTAAGTCTTTCGCCATCTTAACAACAAGATTGCCGTCTTCTGAATCTACACGTAAGTTTGCATCAGATGCATCTGCGTCATTATCCAAACCGCCTTTAACTGTTAAAGTTTCATTAAGTTTTTTCGCAATAACATCACCTTGGTTGCCAGCAAATTTCAAGCCGTCATTCAAGGTTGCAACTTCTTGTGGACCTGTACCATCGTCATAAACGATACGTGTAGTGGTTTCGCCTGGTAAGCCATTAACACCTGCAGGACCTGTAGCACCTGCAAGAGTGAAGCCTGGAGTACCTGGAGCACCATCAACACCGTCTTTACCGTTAATAGTCAAGCTATCAGCGTTAAGGTTTTTGTCTAACATAACAACAATGTTGCCATTTTCATCAGTCGTTGTTTTAACGTTTGATGCGCTGTAGTCAGAGTCAGCTTTCGTTCCGCCACCGATAATACCTAAAGTATCACCTAGGTTTTTATGCGTAACATTACCATTGCTATCAGCAAAGTTTAGACCTTGGTTAGTTAGGTCAACAGTTGTTTGATGCAACTGGCTACCGTTAACTGCGTCTTTAGAAGTCGCTGAAATTTCACCATCAGCAACATTGGTTACTTTAAGACCACCAGCATCGATACCAGTATTGGTAATGCTAGGACCTGTTGAACCGTCTTTATTAACTACAGTTAAACCAGAACCATTAATGACTGTTTTATTACCAGTAAAGTCAGTAGAAACTAAGCCATTACCGTTCATCACAGTTGAGTTACCAGCAGCATCTTTAGTTGCTACACCAGCACCATTTACAACTGTTTTATTACCCGTAAAGTCAGTAGAAGTTAAGCCAGCACCGTTCAATACTGAAGTATTACCAGATGCATCAGTAGTTGTAACACTTGTAAGATCAGTTAGATCTTTCGCCATGTTCACAACAAGTTGACCATCAACTGAATCTACACGAGTGTTCGCATCAGTTGCAGGAGCACCTGCTGCCAATCCACCTACGATACTTAAAGTTTCGCCTAATGCTTTATGGATATCAGTACCTGTGTTACCCGCAAAGTTTAGACCTTTGTTGGTTAACTCTTCAGTTGTTTGATACAACTGACCGCCATTCACAGCATCTAAAGAGTCTTTAGCGATTTCACCAGGAGCAACATTCGTTACTTTAAGGTTACCAGCATCAATACCACCAGTTGTGATACTTGGACCTGTTGAACCATCAGCATTTGTGATTGTTAAACCAGAACCATTGACAACAGTGTTGTTACCTGCTGCATCAGTTGTTGTAACGCTTGTAAGATCTGTTAAATCTTTCGCCATCTTAACAACGAGGTTACCGTTTTCTGAATCAACACGTGTGTTTGCATCAGTTGCATCTGCAGCGTTATCCAATCCACCTTGAACAGTTAAGGTTTCATTAAGTTTCTTATTAATTACATCACCTTGGTTACCAGCAAATTTCAAGCCGTCATTCAAGGTAGCAACTTCTTGTGGACCTGTACCATCGTCATAAACGATACGTGTAGTCGTTTCGCCTGGTAAGCCGTTAACACCTGCAGGGCCTGTAGCGCCTGATAGAGTGAAGCCTGGAGTACCTGGAGCACCGTCAACACCATCTTTACCGTTAATAGTCAAGCTATCAGCGTTAAGGTTTTTGTCTAACATTACAACAATGTTGCCGTCAGCATCAGTAGTCGTTTTAACGTTTGAAGCGCTGTAGTTGCTGTCTTCTTTAGTTCCGCCACCGATAATACCTAAAGTTTCACCTAGGTTTTTATGCGTAACCACACCATTGCTATCAGCAAAGTTTAGACCAAGGTCTTTTAACTCATTAGCTGTTTGATATAACTGACCGCCGTTCACAGCATCTTTAGAGCCTTCAGCGATTGTACCATCAGCAACATTCGTTACTTTAAGGTTACCCGCATCGATACCGCCAGTTGTGATACTTGGACCTGTTGAACCATCAGCATTTGTGATTGTTAAACCAGAACCATTGACAACAGTGTTGTTACCTGCTGCATCAGTTGTTGTAACGCTTGTAAGATCTGTTAAATCTTTCGCCATCTTAACAACGAGGTTACCGTTTTCTGAATCAACACGTGTGTTTGCATCAGTTGCAGCAGCTGTGTCTGCCAATCCACCTTTAATTGTTAAGGTTTCACCCAATGCTTTATGGATATCATCACCAGTGTTACCCGCAAAGTTCAGACCTTTTTGTTCTGTTGCGTATAACTGACCGCCATTCACAGCATCTTTAGAGTCTGCAGAGATTTCACCAGGAGCAACATTCGTTACTTTAAGGTTACCCGCATCGATACCACCAGTCGTGATACTTGGACCAGTTGTGCCATCAGCATTGTTGATCGTTAAGCCAGAACCATTAAGAACAGAAGAGTTTCCAGCTACGTCAGTCGCTGTTACACCTTCACCATTCATTACTGTGGTGTTACCAGCTGCATCAGTTGTTGTAACGCTTGTAAGATCTGTTAAATCTTTAGCCATATTTACAACAAGTTGACCATCAACTTCATCTACACGTGTGTTTGCAGAGGTTACAGGAGCGCCTTCAGCCAATCCACCTACGATACTTAAAGTTTCACCTAGGTTTTTATGGATATCAGTACCTGTGTTACCCGCAAAGTTTAGACCTAGTTTTGTTAACTCATCAGTTGTTTGATACAACTGGCTACCGTTAACTGCATCTTTAGAGTCTGCAGAGATTTCACCAGGAGCAACATTCGTTACTTTAAGGTTACCCGCATCGATACCACCAGTTGTGATACTTGGACCTGTTGAACCATCAGCATTTGTGATTGTTAAGCCAGAACCATTTACAACAGTGTTGTTACCTGCTGCATCAGTTGCTGTTAAACCTTCACCGTTCAATACTGAAGTATTTCCAGCAGCATCAGCTGTTGTAACGCTTTCTAGATCAGTTAGGTTTTTATCCATGTTCACAACAATGTTGCCGTCTGCATCAGTTGTTGTTTTGATGTTAGTTGCGCTGTATTCAGAGTCAGCTTTAGTTCCGCCACCGATAATACCTAAAGTTTCACCTAGGTTTTTATGAGTAACCGTACCATTGCTATCTGTGAAGTTCAGACCTTTTTGTTCTGTTGCGAATAATTGGCTACCGTTAACTGCATCTTTAGAGTCTGCAGAGATTTCACCAGGAGCAACATTCGTTACTTTAAGGTTACCCGCATCGATACCATCAATTGTGATACTTGGACCATTTTCGATGGTTAAACCAGAACCATTAACAACAGTTGTGTTACCTGATTTATCAGTTGCTGTTAAGCCTTCGCCAGTTAATGATGAAGTATTTCCTGCTGTATCAGTAGTTGTTACACCTGCACCATTGACTACAGTCGTACCAGCAGCATCAGCTGTTGTAACGCTTTCTAGATCAGTTAGGTTTTTATCCATGTTCACAACAATGTTGCCGTCTGCATCAGTTGTTGTTTTGATGTTAGTTGCGCTGTATTCAGAGTCAGCTTTAGTT
>NZ_VOZT01000070.1:0-14306 GCF_013419625.1 Acinetobacter sp. YH12070
TCATGAAATACGGTATTCTGATGTGACAAAACCTGAATCCTGGTCGTTAAAGTGTTTGTTTGCACTCATATTTTAACTGTTAGGACTCAGGTTTTTTTATTTAAAGCAAACTATGGGACAGCAGTGCATCAAATGGCCCTTTTTAGTTCTAAATGTGTCACTTGGAACTTAATTAGTATGCGTATTTCAGGTCGGTATAATCCGTTAATGATTTTTGAATATGAGCTTGAATAAATTCATTAATATCTTCAGGTGTCATTGCTGCACCTTGTTTGGTAATCACATGCTCAAACGGTGCTTGATCTTGCGCAATGATGCGATAAACAAAGTTAGTGATCACTTGAAAGCCTGCTTCTTGCTTTTGAATGCAAGTGACATAGAAATAGGCATGCTCAAAGTTTAAGTCAGTATGCGAAAAAATAAATTGTTCAAATAATTTTGCATTTTGACCGACATCTAAGCCCTTTAAATCGTCCACGATACTCGGGTCGAATTTCATGCCATATTTTGCTGAAATCGGTTGACCATCGACCAGTAGGTTAACCATGCCATCCTCAGTTGGAGTCACTGTAATATTGCTAAAGTCAGACATGTATCAATCCAATGTTTTTAAAGAATGCCTCAAGTATCGGCAAATTTGCTAAAAACTCAAGTCGACTTTCGCGTGGTCACTGCAAAATCATTCGGTTAATGATGCGTTGTAAAGATTCAAGACATAAAAAAAGGAAGCGCGATCTTCCTTTTTAAATTGGGTTTTCACCCTATTCATCTTGGGCATCTATGCTGGCACCGGTTAAATGCAAGCTGTCGTCACCCATTAAATATAAATATGCAGGCATGATGCTTTCAGGCGTAGGCAAAGTTTTTGGATCTTCGTCTGGATAAGCTTTTGCACGCATGGCAGTACGTGTCGCACCAGGGTTAATACAGTTAAAACGAATATTGGGGTGTTCATTTTCTTTAGCGAACAATGTGCTTACGGCTTCAATGGCAATTTTTGAAACCGAGTACGCGCCCCAACGTTCACGGGCTTCACGCCCCACACCTGAACTGGCAAAGACCACTGAGGCATGCTCAGATTTTTGTAGTAGTGGCATCAGCTCTTGAGTCAGTACAAAGGGCGCGCGAAGGTTCACCGCCATGACATCATCCCATACATCTACAGGATAATGTTCTAGTTCAGTTCGCTCACCCAAAATCCCTGCATTATGCAAAATGCCGTCTAGGCGACCAAATTGCTTTTCTAAGGTGTCGACCAATAGCTCATAGTCACGAGGAGAGGCACTAGACAGTTGTAGCGGTAAAATCGCCGGTTGGGGGGCACCCAATCCTTCAATTTCATCGTAAATCACTTCTAGTTTATTCAGTGTGCGTCCATGTAAGACCACGGTTGCGCCATGTAAGGCATAACTGAGGGCAGCCGCACGGCCAATACCATCGCCCGCACCTGTAATCAGGATAATGCGATCTTTGAGCAGATCGGGGCGAGGTTGATATTCTGAATATTTCATCCGTACCTCCTCGTTTTATTGTGTTGTGTTCTATCGTTATAAAGTCGCTGTGTTGAGCGTTTTCGGTTTGATGACCAAATCATGAATGACTTCATGCAATTCAGCAACAGTCTTCACTATACAATCTGCATGCCAAGCTGTTAAGTCATCTTTGTGTTGTAAAGGTAAATAGCCATAAGCCGCTAGAATTGTGTACATCTGCGCATTACGACCTGCATCGATATCACGTGGATGATCACCGACATAGATACAGTCTTGAGCATCTAGATGAATGTGCTTGGCTGCTAAATACATCGGCTCTGGGTCTGGCTTGGTTTTACTGACATCGTCTGGGCAAACCAATACCGAGCAGCGCTCAGTCAAATTCAACGCTTTGAGCAACGCTTCACTGAGTGAACGCGGCTTATTGGTGACAATGCCCCACGGAATTTGATGTTGTTCTAACTCTGCGAGTAGTGGATACATGCCTTCAAACAGATCGGTATCAACTGCAATATCAGCACCATACAGATCTAGAAAGCGTTGACGATGTGCCAGAAAGATAGGATCTTCAACGTCTAACTCTGGATAGACCAGTTTGACCATGGCACGCGCGCCTTCAGATACTTGTACACGAATATCTTCTGCACTGACCACCGCAATGCCTTTGTCACGGCACATGTCTTGAATAATACGAATAAAATCAGCCGCGGTATCAATCAGTGTACCGTCAAGATCAAAGAGTACAGCTTTCATTAGGCTTCTTTCACCGTATGAACCATGTAGTTCACATCCACATTCGGTGCGAGCCAATAGCGTTTGGTGATCGGGTTATAATGTAAACCTGTCATATCTTTGAGTTTTAACTCGGCTTGACGAATATCATGAGCTAATTCTGAAGGTTTAATAAACTTCGAATAATCATGAGTGCCTTTTGCCAACATGCGTAAAACATATTCCGCACCAATAATCGCAAACAAATAGGCTTTAGGATTACGGTTAATGGTCGAGAAGAATACATGACCACCCGGTTTTACCAGTTTTTGACACGCTAAAATAATTGATGCTGGATCAGGTACATGTTCGAGCATTTCCATACAGGTAACGACGTCATATTGACCTGCTTGTTCTTCTGCCAATTGCTCTACAGGCACTTGGCGATATTCAATATTTTGCACATTTTCTTGTTCGGCATGTAGGCGTGCAACATTTAATGGCGCTTCGCCCATGTCGATACCCAATACTTGCGCGCCACGACGTGCCATGCTTTCAGCTAAAATACCGCCGCCACAGCCTACATCTAATACTTTCTTGCCAGTGATACCATTTGAATGCTCATCAATCCAGTTCAAACGCAGGGGATTAATCATGTGCAAAGGGCGGAACTCAGAATGCTGATCCCACCATATGGCTGCGAAAGCTTCAAATTTGGCAATTTCTTGTGGATCAACATTCAATTGCGACATCGGTTGCACCTCAATCAAGTCTTTATATTTTAGAAAAAAGTTTATGGGAGTTAGTGTAGCGCGTCCTGAAAAAAAAGCGATAAAAGCCTTAAAAAAGTTCACAGAATGAAAACGAAATCGACAGATTTGATTTATAGTGTTGCCATAAACTAATCATAATGATTTTGAGGACGATAAGTTCAATGAAAAAATTCCTTTTAGGCACGATTACAACAGCTATTTTGGCTTTTTCTGGCAGTACGATGGCAGCGCAATTTGTCGCGGGGACTGATTACACAGTTATTCCAAAACCGATTAAAGTCGAACGTCCGGGTAAAATCGAAGTCCGTGAGTTCTTTTGGTATGGCTGCCCACATTGTTTTACATTAGAACCGCATATGCAAACGTGGTTAAAGCAATTGCCTAAAGATGTACGTTTTGTCCGTACACCTGCAGCAATGAACCCACTTTGGGAACAAGGCGCACGTGCTTACTATGCATCGGAAGCACTGGGTGTTCGTCAAAAAGCACATTTACAATTGTTCCATGACATTCATGTGGGTCAGAAAAATATCTTAGAACAAGGCGCATTTGCGAAGTTCTACACCCGTTATGGTGTTCCTGAAGCGAAATTTAACAGCACATTTAAATCATTTGCTGTGTCTTCAAAAATTGCTCAAGCGAAAAGCTTAGCGGCTCAATATCAATTGAGTGGCGTGCCTGCGATTACCGTCAATGGTAAATACATCGTACAAGGTGAAGATGCACGTACTGTTGAAATCGTGAAATTCCTTGTTGATAAAGAACGCAAAGCGAGATAACAGATGTCATAAAAAAGCCGCACTCGATGCGGCTTTTTTTATGACGGTACATTTTGCGTTTTATGGCGATAAATTTTGTGGATCAGAGATTTGAGCCAAAGATCGATCCCAATGTAAGATGCCACGAAATAAGAGCTGAACTTGAGTCTGAGCTTGGCGGCGAAATTGTTGTAGCGCATCCGTACGTTGTGGAAGGTCAATATGTCGATGTAAGTCAATCCACTGCATTGCCCAACTTAAGGCCAATTCAAACAAAATTTGTCCCAATACTTTGAGGTCTTGTTCGGATTGAATGTGTTGAGTCGCTTCAACTTGAGCCAGTGCATGGGCCAAATCAGTACTGAGAAAATTAAATTCACGTGTAATGGCTTGTCTTAAGGAAGCTGAACCACCCCAACGCTCTGCAATGAGAAACATCCATGCCTCAGGAAATTGCTCAACGGCATGAAATAAATAATCCAGACTCTGTCGTGTACGTGCATCGGGTGCTTGAAAGCATTGCTGACTCAGTTGATTGAGTACATTACGAAGGTGCAGGGCCATTTGGTCGACCAGTTCCAAACCGAGCTCATCCATGTCCTGAAAATGGCGATAAAACGCAGCAGGAACCAAGCCGACATGACGGGAAATTTCGCGTAAGCTCAGACTGCTAAAAGAACGGCCTGTGGTACTCAATGCAAGCGCTGCATCAAGGATAGCTTTACGACTTTGTTGCTTACGTTCTTCCCGTATCGACATGCAATTCGTCCTGAATTTTGCGTGGCTTCAGTCTAACAAATTTCCTGATGACGTACGACGGGCCTATCAAAACTTGGTTGAATGGATTTTGTAAATGCACACGAATGCGTCCCGAATCTGGCTGTACCTTCTGTTATAATGTGCCGCAATCAATTTTGTCAGATTAAGGACTCATTATGCGTATCGACCAACGAGCATTAGATCAATTACGTGAAGTAAAAATTACCCGTAACTACACACGTTATGCGGAAGGTTCTGTATTGGTTGAATTTGGTCATACAAAAGTTCTTTGTACTGCAAGTGTCGACAACTCAGTGCCGCGTTTCCTTAAAGGGAAAGGTCAGGGTTGGGTGACTGCTGAATATGGCATGTTACCTCGTTCAACACATACACGTACTGACCGTGAAGCGGCACGTGGTAAACAAAGTGGTCGTACACAAGAAATCCAACGTTTGATCGGTCGTAGCTTACGTGCGATGGTCGATTTGAAAAAATTGGGTGAAAATACCATCAGCATCGACTGTGATGTGATTCAGGCAGATGGCGGTACACGTACAGCATCAATCACAGGTGCAGCAGTTGCCTTGGTCGATGCAATGAATGTCTTGCTTGAAAATAAAAAAATTAAACAAGATCCATTAAAAGGTTTAGTTGCTGCGATTTCTGTAGGGATGTATCAAGACGAGGCATTACTTGATCTTTGCTATGAAGAAGATTCAAGCTGCCAAACAGACATGAACGTAGTGATGACACAAGCTGGTGAGTTCATTGAACTTCAAGGTACAGCAGAAGACAAACCATTTACACGTACACAGTGTAATGAAATGCTTGAACTGGCTGAAAAAGGCATTCAAGAATTGATCAAAAAACAACAAGAAGCTTTAGGCTGGTAAGTTGTTTGATTCAGTTTAAACTGAATAAAGAACGCATCTTCGGATGCGTTTTTTTATGCGCTGAATATAGAAAATCCAACAAGAATCACCTATTAAGCAGCGTGTCTTTGACTCAAATTAATAGAATCAGGATGCTTTGAAGGACTAAAAATGAAAAATTGGATGATGCATTTTTCTTTATTCAGCGTATTTTTGATCAGTGGTTGTGATTTTTGGGAAATCAGGTTCAAGAGCGTGAAGGTGGTCGTTTTTCTGAACAAAGTGAAAACTCAAAAGATCATGACGATGATCAAGATGAGCGCGAGCAGCATGAAGACGATGCGGAGCATGAAAAGGATTCTGAACATGAAACTGAACGAGCTAAACAACAGCAAGATGATGATTAAGTCATGCTAGAGGTTAAGCATCAAAAAGGGTGCAATAGCACCCTTTATTTATGTTTAGAGCAAGTCTAGAGCGTTAGGCATTAAAGCGCATAGATAAATCAATCGCTGTGACATCTTTGGTGAGCACACCCATCGAAATATAATCGACCCCTGTCGTTGCCACTTCACGTAAGTTTGCAATAGTGATATTGCCTGAGGCTTCAAGTTTGCAGCGACCATTCACATGTTTAACGGCATCAATCATTTGTTGCTGACTAAAGTTATCCAACATCACAATATCCGCACCTGCTTCTAACGCTTGGTTGAGTTCATCCCAAGTTTCGACTTCAACTTCCACAGGTTTGCCCGGTGCAATCTGGTGTGCTTTGGCAATCGCTTGTTGGATGCCACCTGCTGCCATGATGTGATTTTCTTTAATTAAAAACGCATCAAATAAACCTAAGCGATGGTTTTGACCACCTCCGACAGCAACCGCATATTTTTGTGCAATACGTAGGCCTGGCAAGGTTTTACGGGTATCGAGTAGACGAGTATGCAAACCTTCAAGCTGCTGGACATAGGCAGCGGTTTTGGTCGCTACTGCAGATAAGGTTTGTACAAAATTTAAGGCTGGACGCTCAACCGTCAGTAAGCTACGCGCAGAACCTGCGAGTTTTAAAAAGGCTTCGCCTGCGGCCACACGGTCACCGTCATTTTTCAACCAAGTGACTTGGACAGCGGCATCATAAGCCTGAATGAGTGCATTGACCCAAGGCTGACCCGCCAAGATCATCTCTTCACGGCTGATAATCGTTGCAGTTGCTTGTTCATCTTCTGGAGTTAACAGGGCTGTAATATCGCCTTCGCCAATATCTTCTTGTAGTGCGTGTTGAATATTGATTTGGATTGATTGTTCAAGCAAAGATTGCGATATGCTCATAAGAAGTTCCGTATCTTTTTTAACCCAGGAAAATGTGCGCGTTATATTAGCATTGTTCCTGAAAAATGAGCGATTTTTAACTACTTTCACAGACTTGAATTGAGATTTCAATGTGAAAGTTTTAGCATTAAAACTTTCAAGTAGGGCTCGGCGTTTTGATCTGCAGCATTGCAGGCCGGCTTAGACACAGGATTCTTTTATGTCACAAGCAACAACATTTCAGGTGCAGGATGGGCAATTGCTAGGTGCGCGTCAAATTCCATCACCGAATTTTAACCAGCGTCCTGAAGATACCGAAATTCAGCTTGTCGTCATTCATAATATTAGTTTGCCACCTTCTCAGTTTGGCGGTGGTTATATCGAACAATTTTTCCAAAATCAGTTGGATTGGTCGAAACATCCTTATTTTCAAACCATTGAAGGGATGCAGGTATCGACACATTTATTGATCCTGCGTACAGGCGAAGTCCTACAGTTTGTCAATTTTAATGATCGGGCTTGGCATGCTGGTCGTTCAACCTATTTAGCGCAAAAAGAATGTAATGATTATTCGATAGGTATTGAGCTCGAAGGAAGTGATGATTTACCTTTTGAAGCTGCACAATATGCCGTGCTGACCGAGGTCGTGGCGTGTTTACAACAGGCTTATCCTAAAATTCAACAACATATTGCAGGGCATTCAGATATTGCACCGGGACGTAAAACTGATCCGGGTCCATTTTTTGAGTGGAACGCTTTTCGTCAGCAGCTGCATCATTTTAAAAACAAATAAACAATACACACTGCGTTTAATAAACCAATGAAATTCCTTGACGAGTTTCATTACAATAGGCGCACTTTCAAAAGTGAGAAATACCGATGGCGCTTTGGCGTTCGACAGTTATTGTCAGTGCAATGACTATGTTGTCCCGTGTATTGGGACTGGTACGGGATATTGTCCTGTTAAATGTATTTGGTGCAGGTAAAGACTTCGATACCTTCGTGGTTGCCTTTCGTATTCCTAACTTTTTTAGGCGTTTATTTGCAGAAGGGGCATTTTCACAAGCCTTTATTCCTGTATTGACTGAATATAAAACCAGTCGAACCCATGCCGAAGTCCAGATTCTGATTAGCCGTGTTTTTGGCTGTTTAGGTCTAGTGATGACCAGCTTGACGTTCATCGCGATGGTGGCCGCACCCGCGATTATCTATATCTATGCACCGGGTTTCCATGGTGATGCAGACAAGTTTGCGTTAGCCACCGATATGTTTCGCCTAACGATTCCTTACTTACTGTTTATGTCCTTAACGGCATTTGCCAGCAGTATTTTGAATAGTTATGGCTCATTCAGTACACCTGCGTTCGCTCCAGTGTTACTCAATGTCGCGATGATTGCCGGTGCGCTATGGTTAACCCCTTATATGGCTGAGCCAATTATGGCTTTGGGTTGGTCTGTTGTCGCGGCAGGCTTCTTGCAATTGGCGATTCAGATTCCAGAGCTGTGGCGTAAAAAATTACTGATTCCACCGAAAGTTGACTTCAAACACGAAGGTGTTGATCGCATCATGAAGTTGATGCTGCCAGCACTGTTTGGTGTCTCAGTGACGCAGATCAACCTACTGTTGAACACCATTTGGGCGTCTTTCATGCAAGATGGTTCGGTGTCATGGTTATACAGTGCCGAACGGATGACCGAATTGCCATTGGGCTTAATTGGTGTCGCGATAGGTACCGTAATTTTACCTTCGTTGTCTGCGCGTCATGCTGAACAAGATCAAGAAAAATTCCGTCGTATGATTGATTGGGCAGCTAAGGTCATTATCTTGGTGGGTGTGCCTGCAAGTATTGCGCTTTTCATGCTCTCTACACCTATTATTCAGGCCTTATTTGAACGTGGTCAATTTAGCTTTGAAGATACACAGATGACCGCATTGGCATTGCAATGTATGAGTGCCGGTGTGATTTCATTCATGCTCATTAAAGTGTTTGCACCAGGGTTTTATGCGCAACAAGATACCAAAACTCCTGTACGTGTAGGTTTAATGGCGGTCGCAGCCAATGCCATTCTTAACGTGGTGTTTATTGGATTCTTTAAACTGATTGATTGGCATGCTGAGCATATGGCCTTGGCATTGGCATCCTCTGGTTCCGCATTAGTGAATGCAGGGATGCTGTATTTTTATTTACATAAGCGCAATATTTTTCGCTTTGGCGCACATTGGAAAAAGTTGGTGATTCAGTTTGCGATAGCCAATGCTGTGATGATTGCTGCACTGTGGTATGGCTTAACATGGTACAACGGTGATGTATCTGCGTGGATGCGTGTCGCGGAAGTGATCATCTTATGTGTGATTGGTGTTGCTGCTTATGGTATCGCCTTAATTGCAACAGGCTTTAGACCACGTCACTTAAAACCTTAAAGCTAAAACCTACAGCGTAATGCGTTTGACGTTGATGTAAAAAAATAAGAGCCTATAGGCTCTTATTTTTTTGATTGAGACTCAAGATGATAAAAACATACGTTTCTGATTCATGAGTCTGAGGGGAGTAATTTGTAGTTTAAAACGACATTGAATCAGTCACTCAGTCGCCTAAACTTTTCCTCGAGAGAGGAAACCAACAATTGCGAGAATGACTGCAATAACCAAAAGAATAACAGCAAAGTCTTTGGATAAGCCTGCCACACCACCAAAACCTAGCAGACTCGCAATCAAAGCAATTACAGCGAAAATAATAGCCCAGCGGAACATAGTTTTATCTCCATGTGATTTTTTATTCTGTCTCATCAGTATAGGAGTCACAGAAAGCATGCTATGTATTCTTTTGTTTATTTAATGTTCAATATTCGGTAACTTAAACAAGGAATTTATGTGCGGGTTCAGTTAATATGCCTGCCACCTTCGTTGCGAGCGAGAAGATGACCGATACTCTACGCCCACATTTTTGGAAAAAGCATGCTTTGACTGAACTCACTCATTTGGAGTGGGAGTCCCTCTGTGATGGTTGCGGGCTGTGTTGTTTAATCAAGCTTGAAGATGAAGATACGCAAGAGGTGGCATACACCAAAGTGGCATGCAAACTTTTAGATTGTGAAACTGCCAGTTGTTCCGATTATCCAAATCGCAAATCACACGTTGCAGACTGCATACAGCTGACACCTGAACAAATTCACCAATTTCATTGGCTACCGCCGAGCTGTGCTTATCGTAGAATTTCTGAAGGTAAAGATTTACCGCGTTGGCATCATCTCGTGACGGGAAGTCGTGACAGTATTTTGAAGGCACGAAAGTCTGCCGCAGGGCGTTGCATCAGTGAAGAAGACGTCAACCCTGATGATATTGAAGATTATATTGTGCGTTGGGTACGCTAAAGGACATAGATACGCTCTATCTTGGGGCTAGAGTTGATCTTGTATCATGGCCAGAAAGTCTTGTTCTGACAGAACCTGAAAACCATGCTGTTTGAGGAGTGCTGTGGTTACTCCATAGCCTTCAATTTTTGTACGCGTAAAGGTGCCATCATAAATATAATGACTGCCGCACGACGGGCTACGATCTTTTAAGACCACCACATCAACCTTATGCAATTGGGCCAATTCCAACATGCGGTGGGCACCCGCGATAAATTCAGCACTGACATCTGTGCCCAAGACATCTTTGACTTGGGCTGTACCATTGAGCACATCAGTGGCTTGACCATTTTGAATTTCTGCAGGAAAACGTGGACAGCTCAGGCCGCCCATCATTTCTGGGCAGGCCGTAATGACTTGGTGAGTCTGCATCAGTTGGCAAATTGCTTGTTGTGTATTTGATTTGGCATCATAACGAACGGGTTGGCCTGCCAGACAGGCACTGACTAAATACTTCAGTGTCATCGTGTCTTGCTCCACAAGTTTTAGTGACTCAAAAGTTCCATCGCATGGTCATAACTGAGCGGACGATAAAAGTAAAAACCTTGTCCAGTATGACAATTACATTCTTTTAAGGTATCGACCTGTTCCGGTTTCTCTATACCTTCGACTAATATATTCAGGGAAACACTCGCACCAATTTGGGTAATCGCTTTGACAATGGCTAGTGCTGAACAGTCGGTGTGCATGCGTTCCACAAAATTACGGTCGATTTTAATACAGTCGACAGGGTAGTTACTTAGACGTGTTAATGATGAATGACCTGTACCAAAATCATCTAAAGAAATGTGGATGCCATGGTCTTTCAATAAATTGAGGGCGCGAATCACATAATTTGAGCCACGTTCCGACAGGCTTTGCTCGGTAATTTCGACTTCAATAATGTCCGGTGAAATACCAAACTGCTTTAAGCGATTCAGTAGTTTTTCCGCATAATCATCACGTAAAAATTCGACAGGGGCAGCATTTATTGAAATTGGTAGCGGTTGTAGTCCGAGTTCAATCCATTTTTGAATATCTTGAAAGATTTTAATTTGCATCGTTTCACTAATGCGTGAAGCCAATTCATAATCTTGAAATGCAGCAAAAATTTGAGAAGGTAATTGTAATTGTTGGTCTTTATCGTACCAACGCAGCAAAGCTTCAAAGCCGACCACTTGACTGTCAGAAAGGCGAACTTTGGGTTGATAAAACGGAATAATTTGATTGGACTTAATCAGGCTGCGCGCTAGCGTTAATTGACGAGTGGTATTTTCAAGGATTTTGAACATGGTGTGGTTGAACATTCGCACCCCACCACGACCACTGCCTTTTAAATCATTCAGTGCAATATCTGCGCATTTAAGTAAATTCGAGGAATTTTGTGCATCGCGTGGGTAGATCGCGCAGCCAATACTCATACCTATATTGATGCTTTGTCCATTATAGAAAATCGGCATATCCATTTGCTGACAGGCGATGCTGGCAATATCTGTTAATTGTTGTTGCGATTTTAAGTTAGGAATAGAAATGGCAAATTCATCGCCACCTAAGCGTGAAACCACGATATTTGCATCAAAACAGTGCTGAAAACGCTGCCCAAGGGTATGCAGTAAATGATCTCCGGCACTATGCCCTAAGGTGTCATTAATATGCTTAAAATAATCCAGATCGATCAATAACAAACCCAGTTGTTGCTGATGTTCTCGTGCCACTCTTAAGTGACTTTTAAAGACTCGACTAAAGGCACGGCGGTTTAATAAACCTGTTAAATCATCCTGTTCAATGATCCGTTGGAGTTTATTTTCCGCCAGTCGCTGTACCGTAATATCACGGGAGACACAGAGAATTTCTTTGACTTGGCCATATTCGTTGAATACTGGGCTGAGCATGTTATCCCAATAAGCCATGGGTTCATCGGCCACTTGGCTCATGCCGACAAAGCGAGAAGTTTTTCCTTGTTTGGCTTCTGCAAAAGCATTCAGACACGCGTCGCGGACTTCTTCAGGCAATAATTTGTGCCATGACATACCAAACTCAGTTTCAGTCGGCGACACACCGAGAGCTAAGCAACCAGCGCGGTTCATATGCAGAATATGACCGTGTAGGCTTAATAATTTAATACAGTCGACACTGGCATCTAACATTTGATTACGGCTGTCGAGTTTTTCGCGTAATTCTGCACATTGGGTATGTTGTAATTGTATATTCTTGGCTTGAGGCATTTGTTGAAATGAATATATAGATAGATCAATGCCTTGTTGAACTTGAGGTATTTGCTTTTGCTTTAATGATTGCTTCATACAATCTGTCCAATTGGGTCAGGCAAGCTAAAAATGGGATATCTAGCCGATCATACTTTAATTTGATCGATAAGGGCTAGGAGGTCTTGTTACATTATAGTTAACATTCGCCTAAGCTTTTTTACATGCAAGATACTTAAATAACGACATCAAACCAGCCTCTTAAATTGAATATCGAATAAAGCAAAGATTCTGCCAAGGCAGTGTTAGAATAGAAAAAACGTCCCCAATTGCCGGAAACGAAATAATAAGATGTCAGACAGCCAAATTCCTCTTCCTGAACGCATGCGTCCTCATGATTTATCTCAAATTATTGGACAAGATCACCTTCTGGGTGAAGATGCACCGTTACGCCAGATGATTGACCAAGGGCATTTGCCATCGATTATTTTTTGGGGACCTCCGGGTGTAGGTAAAACCACAATTGCGTTGTTGTTAGCGCAGGCCGTTGACCGACCATTTATTAGTTTATCTGCGCTCAATACTGGGGTGAAAGAGTTACGTGAAATCATCGCCGATGGTGGAGATTTATTGACACCTGTGGTGTTTATTGATGAAATTCATCGTTTTAATAAGTCACAACAAGATGCCTTACTGAATGCAGTTGAAAAGGGCAAAATTACTCTGATTGGTGCAACCACAGAAAACCCTTCATTTGAAGTTAATAATGCCTTATTGTCCCGTTGTCAGGTCTATACCTTAAATGCTCTGGATAATGACGCAATTCAGCGCTTATTGGATCAAGCGATTCAGCAAGATTCGTTTTTAAAAGAGCGTTATATTCAAATCGAAGAATATGAAGCTTTATTTCAATTTGCCGCAGGTGACGCTCGTAAAGCATTAAATCTTTTAGATTTAATCGCCAGTACGTTTGAGCCAGACTTAGAGAATATCATTAACAATGCGGTGGTAGTCAAAGTTGCGCAGCAAAATATTGCACGCTATGACAAATCGGGCGAACAGCATTATGATCTAGTTTCGGCTTTTATTAAGTCGATTCGAGGCAGTGATCCAGATGCCGCTTTGTATTGGATGGCTCGAATGCTCAAAGGTGGTGAAGATCCTGTTTTTATTGCCCGTCGTATGTTGATTGCGGCATCTGAAGATATTGGCAACTCAAATCCAAATGCTTTACTGTTGGCTGGAGAATGTTTCCGATCTGTGCAGGCAATTGGTATGCCTGAATGTCGAATCATTTTGGGGCAATGTGCGGTGTATTTGGCAACCAGTGCTAAAAGTAACAGTACTTATTTGGCCATCAACAAAGCCTTAGATTTGGCAGAAAAAACCTCGAATCTACCTGTGCCACTACATTTGAGAAATGCATCAACCAAATTGATGAAAGAGCAAGGCTATGGCGTGGACTATTTATATCCACATCATTATCCTGAGCATTTTGTCATGCAGGATTATATGCCGCCTGAACTGAAAGGCACTAAGCTGTATGAGTCTGCACGTAATAAACGTGAAGTTGAAGGTGAGCGTTTGCAGCAACGCCGTTGGATGCAACAACAACAGCAGTAATAATTTGAATGATCATAATGGCAAGGCGCTTCGGCGCCCTTTTTTATGTCTATTTCATGCAAAAAAAAGCCCAACTCAAGGCGAGCTGGGCTGAAAAAATAGGATGTCTTTGGGGGAGATACATCCTAGAGGGTAGATGGAAAATCTGGTCGGCATACACATTGGAGAAGTATAGATCCTGGTGCTGCTTGATATGTAGCTATCTTAGTGTGAACGTGGGTAAATGTGAAACAGAGGATTTTTATGGTTAACATTTGTTTTTTCGATCATGGATTAATCGAGTAATATTTCACTCTGTACACGACAAATTTCACAGAACCCTTATCCTATCAGGATTCTGCTTTCTTAAAATTGCCAAAATTTCCTTAAACTCTTCTTTTTTCCCAAAACCAATTAAACGCTGAATCGCCATTTGAACA
>NZ_VOZT01000071.1:0-12989 GCF_013419625.1 Acinetobacter sp. YH12070
TCAAATGGCTATTCTACGTTTGATTGGTTTTGGAAAAAAAGAAGAATTTAAGAAAGTGCTAGCAATTTTAAGAAAGAAAAAGCCTGATAGGACAAGGATCCTATGAAATTTGTCGTGTACAGAGGTTGAAACTATAGCAAAGACCAGATAGAAAAACTGTAGCTTAAAATCAATAAAGCCTCCACAAGGGAGGCTTTATCATTTGAGAGGCTTAAAAGAATTAAGCGGTTTTCTTTTTCAAGTTACGCATCAATTGATTCAGTGTTTCACGGTGCTGTGACAAACGCTGTTCAACTTGTAAGAATTCAAGTTTGAGTTTGTCATCCATCTGATGAATTTTTTCAGCAACTGCTGTTTTCTTCGCTTGAATTTCCTGCTCTTTTAATTTTGCCCAGTCATTCAAGGTTTGAGAGAACGCATCATATTCTTGAGAAATACGTTGCTTAGCGGTCGCAATATCATCGGTCATGTTGAGACCATAGATCGCAAGGTCTTGTTCCGCATACTTGAATTTCATAGCCAACTCAGCTTTTTTAATATTAAAGCTAGGAATACGGCGTAAATTTTTGGCAAGGCCTAATTTAGAGCAGCTCCAAATTAACCATTTTGTTGGATCGTATTGCCACCATTTCACACCATTACGGTAGTCGTATTGGAAAATGTGATGGTAGTTATGATAACCCTCACCCCAAGTAGCAATAGCTAGAACAAAGTTGTCACGTGCTGTATTTTCATCAGTATACGGACGTTTTCCCCACATATGGCAAAGTGAGTTAATAAAGAAAGTTACGTGATGGCTTAAGATTAAACGCATTAAACCGCCCAATAATAGAACGCCCCACATGTCGCCTACAGCCCAACCAATTGGTAACAAAATAGCTGCGTGAACGGCAATCACTAGAGGGATGTAATATTTGTCTTGGAACATCACGACTTTATCTTTTAATAAGTCAGGTGCATTTTTATAGTTTGGTGCTGCTGCTGGATAATCACGAAGCATCCAACCAATATGTGCATACCAAAAACCGCGGTTGATTGAGTATGGATCTTGGTCAATATCGTCTACATGACGGTGATGTGTACGGTGACCTGAAGCCCAGAACAAAATACTGTTCTGAACAGCAAAAGTACCCATGAGCATTAAAATGATTTTTAAAGGCAAGGTTGCTTCATAAGCACGGTGTGCCCATAAGCGGTGATAACCTGCGGTAATACCTAAACTGCTGACACCCAGTAAAACAAACATACTGATCCAAGCAGCGGCACTAAAATCATGATTAATGGCATATAACGGAATTGCAATAACTGCGACAATAGGTAAAAACACCAATGCAAAAATAGCAATCCAGTTCATTGGGGCTTTGGGTAGGGGAGCATTCATCTCCAACAGCACTCCTGAAACCTTGGGAGGTATAGATAGGACTAATCCCATTAATTTTTTAAGGGATTTTAAACGTACAGAATAGTAGCACGGGAAAACCCGTTTTCACCACTGTTATTGTACAGTTGTATTGTTCTAAACAGTAACATAATACGACTGAAGTTATTTGACTTTTTGTGGGGTAAAAAAGATGCTAAAAAAACAGCAAAATCGTCAAAATAATCCGCAATTTTTTGTCAAACACTGTATCTGTGGCGGCTTTCTGATCAGTTGTCTAGGACTCATGGCCTGTCAAAGTTCTCCAACGCAGAAGGTGACTACAAAGTCACAAGGGAAGTCACATGGCAACAGTGTTGAACAGCCATTAAAAGTCATTCGCATGAATGATGGGATACAAGATATTCCATGGACGATTGTGCAAATTGCAGGGCAAAAAGCCAAGTTCTTTCATCATCAACCTTATTTGCAGTTCAGTTCACAATTTCGACAAATACAGGGAAATACGGGATGTAACAATATCAGTGGCACTTATGTGATTGATACCTTAAAACACAGCATTGATTTGAATGCGCGAGCAGGCTATTTCAGTTGTGATTCGGCTTTGGCTCAAGAGGCTGAACTTTCAGATGCATTGCAAGCCGCAACACAGTTTCAAATTCAAGCGAAACAGATGACAATGCAAAACAGTCGGGGTCAAACCGTGTTGGTTTTAGAACGAAAATAGGCCAGTTGAAAAAGCCACGTGTTGATCGAAGACTGAATTACATAAAACTAGGGGAATAAAGCAGCATTAAAAATGCTGCATCATCATTTTAGGATAGTCGGTAATTAAGCCGTTAATGCCCCAATCTTTAAGCTGTTTAGCACGATCAACGTCGTTGACAGTCCACACGCTCACATTTAATTTTGCCTGCTGTGTGGCCTGAATAATGTCTGAATTGGCGAGTTGGTTCATCCAACCAATTTGGATACAATCCAATTCGAGTGCTTGTTCAATCGCTTTAAATTTTACGTCCGTTTCAACCAGTAGCCCGCGTTTGAAACCGGATTTTTTTTGTTGCAAAGCAAGATGAATTTTAGGGTCAAAACTGGTGATCACCGCGGAATGTTCGAAACCTTGGAGCTGTTGTTCCAAGGTTTCAGTCAGCGCTTCAGCTTCAGTCTGTGTCTTCACCGCTTTCACTTCAACTTCAATATGATCGAAGTTATGAATAATTTTAAGCATTTGTTCGAGCAGTGGCGTCGGTTCAACTTTATTCCATTCTGACCAAGTAACGGCATGGTTATAGGGTTCTAACTCTTGTGAACTACATTCATATAGATGTTTATCTTGACCTGCCGTTCGCATAAATTGGTCATCATGCATAATCACTAGGGCACGATCTTTCAGTTGTCGCACATCAAATTCAACTGAGCGTATGCCTAAATCTTGAATATATTGGAAACCACCTAGGGTATTTTCAGGTGCTTCACCACGAGCGCCACGGTGACCGATTATGCGCATAAAGGGCCTGCAAAATTGAAAGATAAAAACATAGTGTCCTGTAAGAATGACAGGGAGATGACACTGTTATTTTGATCCGATCATCCTGAAATACAAGAATGATCGGACGAAATGTTTCGATTTATTTCAATGTAAAATAGACTTTTAATTGGTCAAAGGATTTGAGCAATTTTTGAATCCAAAACTTATTGATCAATCGTGTCGTTAATATTTTTCTGCCACAGCACCTCAGAACCACCTTCAGCGCGTTGTAATGTACGCGATGCGACAAATAACCAGTCAGAGAGTCGGTTAAGTAGCTGCAATGACGGTGCTTGAATGTTCTGGTCACGGTTATGTACAGCCATTAAACGACGTTCTGCACGGCGGCAAACTGCACGCGCTTGATGGGCAAAGCTGCACACCAATGTTCCTGATGGCAGGATAAAGTCTTTGAGCATTGGCAGCGCTTCATTCATACGGTCAATGTCATTTTCCAAAAACTCAATTGACACAGGTTGTACCAAGTTGAAGTTTGGAATGCAGACTTCACCGCCAAGGTCGAATAACCAATGCTGAATCAGGCTGAGCGATTTATCCCAAGCCGCTTTGTCTTCAATACTGCTAAGTGCGATGTGCGAACGCAGAATACCAATGCTTGAATTGAGTTCATCGACATCTCCTAAGGCTTCAATGCGTAAATCATCCTTTGCTACACGTGATCCGTCACCAAGACCTGTTGTGCCTGAATCGCCTGTGCGGGTATAAATTTTACTTAAACGGTGGCCCATTTTAATTGTCCATTTTTTGATTAAAAGTTGAATAAATCAGTGTGAAATTAATATCTAACTGTGATGCCAAAGGAAGCCAAACGGCCGCCATTTAAATAGAATTTGCCGTCGAAATTGCCAGCAGAAGCCGTTTTATATTGAACATCGCCGACATTTTGAATATTGGCAAAGAAGCGCAGTTGCTCGTTGGGTTGGTAATAACTATTGAAATCAATCTGAGCATGTCCAGGGATCACATCCTCATCATAATTACTGCTGTCTGAATGGCTGTTCGCACTCAGTGTTGTTGACAGCCCATAATGTTCATCAGCCCAACCAGCTGACAATGCCAGTTTTTGACGTGGGCGGCGGCTCAAATCCAAACCTGTTTTATCATTTTTTGCTTGATTGTAGCTATAACTGGCCTTTGTAAAAAATGCCTCATTGCTCCAATTCACATAGACTTCTGAACCTTGAATGGTCACTGCATCAATATTGGCAAACTTCCAGTTATTGTTGGGATCAGAATCAATAAGGTTATCAATTTCAGTTCTGTAGATAGACAAACCAGTTTTTAGTTGTGGTGTCATTTGTAGGTCTAGCCCAATTTCATAGGATTGACTTTCTTCGGGTTTTAAGTCAGGGTTTGCATAGTCGCCATAATATAAGTCGTTCATGGTTGGCGCTTTAAATGCTGTACCAATATTGGCATAGCTACTAAACAACGGCGTGAAAAAATAACGCGCAGCAACTTGTCCGACCGTGTGTTGACCATATTTTTCATGGTCTTCACGACGAATACCCGCTTGAGTTTTTAATTTATCAGTTTGATATTGGTGCTGTAGATAATAACCCGTACTGTTTAAGTCTTGATGAAAAGACTCTGCAGTTTTTAGCGTTGATGTTTCTAGCTGCCGATGGGTGATGCCTGCAATGATGTTCTGAGACGGCGTCATTTGCTGTTTTGCGGTCAGTTCATATTCAGTGGATTCATAATGGGTCTGTTCAAAGATTTTGAGCTGTTCCAACTCATCTTTAAAATAAGACACGCGAGCATTCAGGGTCAGCTGATCTGTGGGGTTGAAGTGTGACTTCAGGGTTGCAATTTGATTTTTAAAATCTTGCGACTTTTGCTCATATTGCAGTGAATTCCAGCTGTATTGCTCATATTGAGCATTACCTTGGTTTTCAGAATAATCCAATGAAGTGCCAAAGCGTGTTTCTTCATAGCCAAATTTGGTAGACACGCCTTTTTGATTAAAGCTAGAAGCTCTGGCATTTTCATGTTCATGAATCAATGTGCCGTCGGTTTCTAAACGCTGTCCACGAATTTGCGCATAAAAACCTTGCTTGGCTAGGTCTACCCCGACAGTACTTTTATAGGTTTGATTTCCACCTATTTCAGTGCTGATAAAAGCTGCATTTTTTTCAGGGGTTTTGCTAATGATTTGTACCACACCACCAATGGCATTGGTGCCATAAAGGACAGATGCTGGGCCTTTTAAAACCTCAATCTGCTTAATGTCTGTGGTATCTATAAAATTATTTGGCGCTAAACCGCTGGCATCATTATTTAAACGGACACCGTCACGCAATACCAAAGTGTGGTCTGACTCTGTGCCACGTAAAAAAAATGAAGCTTGTTGTCCATAGCCACCCAGCTGCACCATATTGATAGAAGCATCACTCATTAATAAATGTGGAAATGATGCAATTGGTGATTGATCTATGAGCGACTCATCAATAATGGAAATACGTGCTGGCACATTTTCTAATTTTTCTTGTGAGCGTGTTGCAGTCACCACAATGGTATCCATTGTTGGTTGAGCAATGCGCGATTCATTTGCAAAACAAGATGTAGAAAAAGCCCAAGCGGCAGCAATGCCTGTAGCGAGTGCTGTAGGGCGAGCTAAAGTTGACATGCGATGCTCCATACATTTACCCCACGTAAATGATTGAGTGATAGAACACAGTGAGCAGGTATCGGACTGGCAAATTTACTTTTGCGCACCGTTGCGGGGGCAGTGTTGTGGAAACTTCCCATGCCAACTGTTGTGAATGGCTTAAGTATAGTGAACTCCGATTATTCGAACAATCGAAACTATGGGGTATTTGAAGATAGGTACATATACAGCTTGACTTGCTGTGGAGCAGAAATTAATCTGCCTGCGCTTCAGGTGCTTTCTTAATTGAGAAGTGAAACTGGGAAGTCAGTCCAGCAGTATAGAGCTGTTGTTATCTGACACTGCCCCCGCAACGGTGAATCGTTATTCATAACGTAAGTCCGGAGACCGGCCTGATGCAGACCTATTCATAATGCGGCGGGCGTTATAGCGGGATTGCATGCTTTTGTCTGAAAAATGGCAAGCCTTGTCTTACCCCAAAACCGCCTCGCGTTATCCAACTTTTATTTCGCACGGGCGGTGCGATCGGGGAATACAGCATGCATTCTTTCTCTAAGACTCTTATCGGGTCGCTTTTTGTTTTATCTCCACTTTCTGCGGCCATGGCAGAAGACCAAGTTCATCAACTTCCAGTCATTACCAACACCGTTGCCAATATTGTTGAGCAAGACTCACAAAAAACTTTGGCAGCAGTGACCGTGATTAGCCGTGAAGAAATTGAACGTAAGCAATTTAATTCATTACAAGACTTATTACGTACTGTGCCGGGCGTCACGTATAGCAATACTGGCGGTTTAGGTAAAGTTACCAGTGTTTCAATTCGCGGTACGGGTAATCGCCATGCATTGGTCTTGGTGGATGGTCAAAAGGTAGGTTCAGCAACGCTTGGTGAAACGGCTTTTGAACACTTCCCAATTGATCAGATTGAGCGTGTCGAAGTTCTGCGTGGTCCGCGTTCTAGCTTGTATGGTTCAGAAGCGATTGGCGGTGTAATTCAAATCTTTACCCGTAAAGGCACGCAAAACGGCATAAAGCCATTTGCATCTTTTACCTATGGTTCGCATGAAACGTATCAAGGGAATGTTGGTTTAAATATTCGCCAAAATGATACTTGGGCAACACTGAATGTTGCAGGAACAAAAACTCAAGGCATTGATGCGACAAATATTGCGGAGCCTTATGACCTTGATAAAGATGGCTATGAAAACAAGTCAGCATCTTTACGTATGGGGCATAAATTCAATGATCAGTTTGATATTGATGCAAGTGTTTTAGTTGTTGATGGTGAAAATGAATATGATAATAGGGATGACAGGGGTTCTCCTTATATTGATGCAAAAAATGTGCATAGTAAAATCGAGCAAAATGTTTACAGCATTGGTGCTACCTACAAGCCATTTGATGTGTGGACTACAGGATTAAAGTTAGGTCGCTCTGAAGACAAGTTAGATAGCCGAGATGGCTATCCATCAGTGATCAACACTCAGCGGGACAGCTTATCTTGGCTGAATACATTGAACTTTAATCAGCAAAATACATTGATGCTTGGCTTTGATTATCAGAATGATGAAGTCTCAGGTACTAAAGCTTATGCTGTTAAAGAGCGTGATAACAAAGCTTATTTTGCGCAATATCTAGGTTCATTTGGTAACTTCGATGTGCAAGGTGCAGTCCGTCAGGAAGATAACGAGCAGTTTGGTAATCATACGACTGGAAGCGCAACTTTAGGATATCGCTTCAATGATGCCATACAAACTTATGTCAGCTATGGCACCGCATTCAAAGCCCCAACATTCAACGATTTGTATTGGCCAGGAAGTGAAAGCCCGACATTGGTTCCAGAGGAATCTGAAAACTATGAAGTTGGTTTCAAGGGCGTGGTCAGCAATGTTCAATGGGAGCTAAACGCTTTCCATAATGAAATTGAAAACATGATCGCATGGGCACCAAATGCATCGGGGAACTATGTTCCAAGCAATATAGATAAAGCCAAAATTAAAGGCGCTGAACTATCACTTACTCAGCAGTTGAATAATTTTCTTTGGAATATCAATTATACCTATCAAGAGCCTGAAAATGAGACAGCAGGGTCCCATGGCAAGCAGTTGGTCTTAAAGCCAAAGCAAATCTTTAATGCATCAGCTGATTATACGATGGATAAATGGACTGTCGGCGCTTCAGTTCATGCCGAAGATAAGCGTTATACCAATGCTGCAAATACTGATGAGTTGGGTTCTTTTGCCACAGTAGATACGCGAGTAACTTATCAAGCAACGCCTGAATTCAGTGTTCAAGCCAAGCTTGCCAATATGTTTGATAAAGAATATTCGACCAACTACAGCAATAGCACTTTATTTAATCAAGACGGCCGCACAGCTTGGATAACCTTACGTTATGCGATGAAATAATTCATTAAAATTTCAAAAGGCCCTGATCATTCAGGGCTTTTTATTTTTGCGCAGTAATCATGCTGAAAATCCACGCAATGCATGAAAATTGCATTACAATGATTCGCCTTTATATTCATAGATAGGCTATGAATAGGGCGGAGTCAGAGCCAAAACAACATGCGAACCCGTGCCAAAATCTGCGGAATTACACGTACTCAAGATATTCAGTCTGTCGTCCAAGCTGGTGCAGATGCGATAGGATTTGTATTCTTTGCGCCCAGCCCGCGCAGTGTAACGGCAGTGCAGGCCGCTAAACTGATTCAGCATGTGCCGCCGTACGTGCAGACCGTGGGTTTATTTGTGAATGCGTCGGCTGTGGACATACAGGCTATTTTAAAAATTTCACCTGTAGACATACTGCAGTTTCATGGCGATGAAAGCCCTGAACAGTGCCAAACGATTGCGAAGTCCGTTGGACGCCGTTGGTATAAAGCCATTCAAATGAAACCTGAATTGGATGTGATTGCAGAAATCCAAGCTTTTCAGCAGGCAGGGGCAAGCGCCGTACTGTTAGATGCATGGCATCCTGAGCTGAAAGGCGGTACAGGGCATAGCTTTGACTGGGCACAGTTCCCAAAACTCGATATTCCTTTAATTTTGGCGGGCGGTTTAAAGCCTGACAATATTGAAGAAGCGATTCAAACCACTGGCGCTTACGCCGTAGATGTGAGCGGTGGTGTAGAATCGGCAAAAGGTATTAAAGACCAACAACTCATAGAACGCTTTATGCAAGGAGTCCATCGTGGATCAGCAAAATAAGATTGACTATACCCAATTCCCTGACGCACAAGGGCATTTTGGTATTCATGGCGGGCGTTTTGTGTCAGAAACTCTTATGGCAGCACTTGAGGACTTAGAAAAACTCTATTTCCGTATGAAAGATGATGCACAGTTTTTGGCAGAATTCGACCGTGACTTGGCGTATTACGTCGGTCGTCCAAGTCCTTTGTATTATGCTGAGCGATGGTCGAAAGAGTTGGGTGGTGCGCAAATTTACTTAAAACGTGAAGACCTGAACCATACAGGCTCACATAAAGTGAATAACACGATTGGTCAGGCTTTGCTGGCTAAACTTTCAGGTAAAAAACGTATTATTGCCGAAACAGGTGCAGGTCAGCACGGTGTAGCAACGGCAACGATTGCAGCACGTTTAGGCCTTGAATGCGTGGTGTTCATGGGTGCAGAAGACGTAAAACGTCAAGCGATGAACGTGTACCGTATGCGTTTACTCGGTGCGACTGTTGTGCCTGTAGAAAGCGGTTCAAAAACATTGAAAGATGCTATGAACGAAGCGATGCGTGACTGGGTCACAAACGTAGATTCTACTTATTACGTGATTGGTACAGTTGCAGGCCCGCATCCATATCCGCAATTGGTTCGTGATTTCCAATCAATCATTGGTCGTGAGGCGCGTAAACAAATTCAGGAACAAGCAGGCCGTTTACCGGATGCGCTTGTTGCATGTGTGGGCGGCGGTTCAAATGCAATGGGCTTGTTCTACCCATTCTTAAATGATGAAGATGTGAAAATGTACGGTGTCGAAGCTGCAGGCTACGGCATTGAAACAGGCAAACACTCTGCACCACTCAATGCAGGGCATGTCGGTGTACTTCACGGTAACCGTACTTACCTGATGTCAGATGATCAAGGTCAGATCATTGAAACACATTCAATTTCAGCAGGTTTGGATTACCCTGGTGTAGGACCAGAACACAGTTTCTTGAAAGATATGAACCGTGTTGAATATGTGCCGATCAATGATACTGAAGCGTTGCAAGGCTTCCGTGATTTAACGCATATTGAAGGTATTATCCCTGCGTTAGAAAGCTCACATGCCATGGCTTATGTGACGAAACTTGCGCCGACGATGGACAAAGACCAAATCATTATTGCAACAGTGTCAGGCCGTGGCGATAAAGACTTAATGACTGTTGCCCGCATTGATGGCGTGGAAATGGTTGAGATGTAAAATCTCCCCCAACCCCTCTTTAATAAAGAGGGGAAAAGCCCTCCTTTGTTAAAGGTGAGGATTTCAGAATGTATTCTGAATCCGCAAGGGGAGGATTAAAAAAAATCGCGCAGAAGTAATTCCGCGCGATTTTTTCTTGCTGAAAATTTTATTGAGGCAAATCACTATAAAATAAATGCAGAATAAAAGTGTGAAATAAATCACAATACTGTGGAAATTTTATTGCTTTAGAAAGACTTTATAACAATGACATTTACCCAATTGGTTCGTGCAGAATCCTTTCCAACCCATATTTCTTGGCAATGGCGTGATACTTTTGCGCTGTGTATTCTTCCGCTGATCTTGCTCAACAGTTATGTCTTAGACCAATTTTTTGGTGTTTCAGCTCAGGTTGCTTTGGGTGATTCGATCTTTCGCGGTATTTTATTTATTGCCGTGTGTTGGCTCTATAAAACGATGCTATATACGCACTGGCAAAAGTATAAGCAGGCCTTTTGGCGCTCAAGTCTGTTGGTGGTTGTTGGTGCAGTCGCTTTACAAGTAGTGATTTCTTTTACACGCAGTCTGTTGCCCGTTGGTGAGAACATTGAAAAAGAATCGACCATTGATCCCAATACGATTGCGTTTTTTAGCTTGCTGATCATCAGCCTTGGGCCATTATTTACCGCATTGCTCGAAGATATTATTTTCCGCTATACCTTGCTACAAAAGCTATTTATACAGCCTTGGCTGTGGCGATTGATATTGGTATTACTGAACTCAATTTTATTTGGCTTGATTCATTATCATAATTTCGATGGCGATTTGATTGCGACCATCAGTTTTATGGTTGCAGGTCTATTTCTCAACCTCATCTATTTGTGGACGAGAAATATTTGGCATGTCTTACTCATTCATTTCGTCAACAATGCAGTACTCTCTTTAGGCGGCGTGATTTTGTTGAAATTACTTCAGCCCTATGTGGGCAGTTGAAGTCAAAAATAGGGGGAGATTGTGTCCAGTTTATTTATGGTGATGCTCGGCGGACGCCATCCAAGAGCAAATATCGAAGTGCATGATGTCATTCTTGCAGTGGGTAACGCATTAGAAGAGGTTTATCCACAACTGAGAACGGCATGGTTTGGTGAGCAAAAAGGCTTACATATTGATGCTTGGGCACAGGTACATACAGTCAGCACTGAAAATCGGCATTATCGTATCCAATTTTGTGATGCCGCGCCCCGAGCTGAAGATGAAAAATTATGGCTGATTAATCTCGGGGGATATGATGCCCGCGAATTTGGTGAATTACATCGTTATGTTTTGGTGACAGGACAAAACGCTAGTGTCGCGAAACAACGGGGCAAGGCTTTTTTTGAGGCAAATTGGCAAAAACAACATACCGATCGAACTCTAGATGTTGATGATTGTATTGCGATTGATCATGTCTATGGGCGCTATATCGAATTGGTTGAAACGCCGCATAGCCAGCAAAATTCATGGAAAAATGATTACATCTTAATAAATGAACATTTGTGATGATTAAGAGCTGAAATGTCAGCTTTTATATTTTTTTGTGATATTCGCCTGAAATCAGATGGATTGTCTTTTCAGGCGTTAAATAATAGGCATAATAACATTCAGGATTTAGACCTTAAACCTCAATGGAATGGCGTATATGGATTTAATACGGCCGAATGGACAGCCGCATTATGGGCGTTTTAGTGAACTTCCCAATCGCATCGATTTAAGTAAGTATGAATATAAGACACCGTATGGAAAACGACTTGAAGGTTGGCGTAAGCGTTTAAAATATAAAAAATTTAAATTTTGTTGTATTCAGCATGAACATTATACGATTGGTCTAGCGATTGCCGATATCGCGTGGGCAGGGCACGGTTTTGTTTATGTGTATGATCATATTACGAATGAAGTATTGGAATGGAATTCGATTAATTTCCTGTCACGCAATACTGTTTTAGATGAACAACCTTTATTTAATCAGAGTCATTTTATTAAGTCAGGGATTCAACTGGACATTCAGCATGCCAATGGTGTGCGATACATTCAAATGTCGAAACATGGTGAACTCAAACTGAGTGCCCGAGTGTTTTGTGCGGGGACTGATCCGCTGAGTATGTGTAGCCCTACAGGGATTAATGGTTGGACCTATACTCAAAAACTAACGACGTTAGGCTGTGAAGGTTTCTTTATCAATAAACAAGGCAAGACCATTCAATTTCATGACCGGACATTGGTGTCTTTAGATGATACCTGTGGTTTTCTTCGTCCTGAAACCGCATGGTTTTGGCTGTCGTGTAACTTTTGGGATAGTCAAAATCGACGCGTTGGGATCAATCTTGCCTCTGGTGTAAATGAAAGCTTTGGCAATGAAAATTGCCTGTGGGTCAATGGACATTTGTATGCCATGTCTGATGTGCTGTTTCAGCAACAAGGCGATAATCAATGGAATATTAGCTCATTAGACAACAGCTTAAATTTGATCGTCACCACAGGTTGGCGGCGCTATGAAAACCTGAATTTAAGATTGGTCGGTAGTCAGTTCAGTCAATGGCAGGCAAAAATTAGCGGTACAATTCAACGTGATGGCGAAGAAATTGTATTCTTAAATGAATATGGTTTACTTGAGCAGCACTATGCCAAATGGTGAGTCTAAGCCTATAAAAAAGCCGCAATCGATGCGGCTTTTTTTATTCAGTTTATTTTGCAGCTTGCCAAAACACTTCCGCAGCTTGAATTGGATCATTGGTTTCTTCATAAGTTTTTAACCAGAGATCATAATTTTGCACAATGGGATGCTGACTCGGATGGAAGTCTTTTTTAAACCAATCTCGATATGGCTTGCTCATACGGGTGAGGGTGCCATTTTTACCAAAGAACCACGGTAAGCCTTTCATATTTAATTTGGCTCTAGACTAGCAGATTTGCACTTAGTTTTACCTAATGAGGTCCCACAACTCTGTTGCTAGCTCATTAGGCTCCCTCATCCAACGCCATTCTGTTTCTTTAAGATGATAATCAAAATACTCTTT